>JAGBXG010000219.1 GCA_017629415.1 Pseudomonadota bacterium
AGTTCGGCAAGAGCTTTGGCATTGCGGTCATAGTCGATGATGAATTCACCTTTTTCGACATCGTAACGTCTGGCGATGACGCAGCCGACGGAGGCCGAAGCGATGCCGAGTGCCCGGCAGATGGAATGGACGGTGTAATCTTCCATTTCTGCGAAGATGATGCCGCGTTCGACGAAGCTCCAAAGTTTATCTTGTGCGCGTTTTTCGCGTTCGTCTTCGATGTGTTTGGCGATGCGGCCTTCGGCGGGGACATGGCGGCCTTGCCCGAGCCAGAAGTAATTGGTGGAGACACCGGAACCGAGTGCAATGGGGATATCGAGTTTTCTGGCGTTATCGACGATGAGCTGATTGAGGTTTGCATCTGGCAAAGCGACATCGAATTCGTCGTTATATGAAGCTGTGGAAACGCCGACGGTGCCATAGGGAACATCACCGAGCGTACCGCGGGTACCGCTTCTGCCGACGCATCGGATTTGGACTTTGGATTCATCGAGTCCGAGGTATGCGTTGGACCAATGGACGAGTGCGCGCATTTCTTTGATGACGATTTCGGCGCCGGAGCCGCCGATACCGTGGCTGACAATGGCCATGGTTTCGCCGGTTTCGAGGCCGAGATCGACGATTTCGATGCAATATTCACGGTCACAGATTTCGTAGTGATCGACGATATTGAAATAGGTTCCCAAGCGTTTGAGACCGAATTTTTCTTCGGCTAATTTTGCGAGACGACGCGGACGCATCAAGCTGCCAACCAAGAGGAGGTAGCGGACGTTCGCGAGGAGTTCGGCATGGTGTTTTGCATCTTCGAAAGCTGTCGGAAGGGGGATGTGAACGATATATTCCGACCAGAAATCAGTGCCTCGTGTCATTTTTCAGTCTCCTTGGGGATAAAAAAAAAAGCGTGTACAAAGCCACGCAACGGATAAATTTTAGCACGATTAAGTGTGTGATGCACGTTTTTTGCAATTACACAGGATTGTATTCAGAGACAGGTGTTATTTGATGTACGAAATTTGCAGTGTGATTTTACCCCATTGTGGGTTTCAATTGGCTCAGCCCCAGCGGGGGCTGAGAGTAGAAAAAGAGCCCTAAAGTTTGTCAACGATTTTTCGGACGTCTTGTGCCCGGCTGTCATCGAGGACGAGAACGGCATCCTGAGTGGAGACGACAATGATATTTTTTAGGCCGAGCGTAGCGATGATGCGTCCGTCATCGGCATAAGTAAAGGTGTGATGACAATCCACTGAGACGTGGTTGCCGCGAGCAGCGTTTTGGGCTTTATTGGGCGTGTAATATTTACGAATGGAATCCCATGTGCCGAGGTCATCCCATGGGAATGATGCTCGCATGACGGCCGCGCGATCTGTGTGTTCCATAACGGCATAGTCGATGCTGATGGACAGGAGTTTGGGGAATTCGGTTTCGAGAGTTTGAGGATGGGTTAGGATATTTTGGATGCCGGTGACGATTTGGGGTACATGGCGGTTAAGTTCTTCGTGCATGGTTTCGGCATCGAAGATGAACATGCCGCTGTTCCATAGGAAGCAGCCTTTGGCCAGATATTCTTTGGCGGTTTGGATATCGGGTTTTTCTCGGAAAGCGGCGACTTTGCAGAGATTGTTGGCGATATTTTCGCCTTCTTCGATGTATCCGTATCCGGTTTCGGGGTGTGAAGGTTCGATGCCGAAGAGGACGATACGATTTTGGGCTGCTTCGTAAGCTTGGGTAAGGGATTGAGCAAAGGCATTTTCGTCAGCGATGGCGTGATCTGAGGGGAAGACACCGATTCTGGCGTGATGATCTTTTTGTCGGATGACTTCAGTTGCCCATGCGATGCATGCGGCGGTGTTGCGTCCGATGGGTTCCCAAAGGACTTGAGTCAGGGGAAAGCTGGGAAGTGCGTTTTGCAGGGAATCTTTATGTTTAGCAGAAGCTACGATGATAATGCGTTCGATGGGAATGACTTTTTGCAGTCGTTCAAGGCATGATTCTGCGGGTGTTTTTTCGCCGAGTAATCGTAAAAATTGTTTGGGATGTTCTGTGTTACTCAGTGGCCAGAATCGTGTGCCGTTGCCGCCTGCCATGATGACTGCCCAGTTCATTTTTTCTCCTTATGCATGCGATAAAAAAGGTTTTGAGGATTTGAGACAAAAAAAGCCGCAAAAAAGCGGCTTTCAAATCATGAATAGGTTTGTGCTGTCAAGGGACAGACGATTCTGTCCCTGGCAGGTGTGTTAAAAATGCCTCATGTTGGGCATTTCATACACTATTGGCAATCGAAGAAGTCTGTGGTGAAGCCACAGCTTGTTTTATTGTAGTATTTGTCATCCGTGGAGACGTTTGCGTTTTCGGCGCAGTCGACTTTTTGATAGGTGTATCCTCCTTCGCTGGGTTCACACCAATGCAGTGTGGTGCCTTCGCAATAGCCGCGATCGGTGAAGGGTTCATTGTTTTCATTTTTGCATTCGTAGACGCAATCGAAACCGTAGTTTGCTTCTTCGACGAGCATGCAGGTTTGACCTTTATCACCGCATTTGAGTTCGATGGTTTTACCGAGTTTGGGGTCACTGTTTGTGCAGAACGTGAGAACGTTTTCAGCGCATGAACCATAGGGTTTGAGGTTATCGGCGCAACCGGTTTTAACATCTTCTTTTTTGAAGCAGCTGGCGTATGTAGAGCCACTTCTTTCATAAGTTTCACAGACTCTGTCTTCAGGGCATGCATCTTCCTTCAACTGTCCGTTTTCGCATTTGACGGTATTGTTGTCGTTGCAGTAGGCGAATGATTTGGTGAGGTTGTTATTATCATCACACGCATAGATTTCGCCGTTTTCACTGCAGACTGTTTCCTGAAGTGTTCCATTTTGGCATGTCATGGGTTTGCCGTTGTCGCAGAAAGCACCGTTATTTGTGACAATTTCATCACCATTGCATGAATAGATATTGCCATCTGTGGTGCAAATCACATCTTTGACAATGCTGCTGTCGTTATTATCGACGAGTTTTCCGTCTTTGCATGTGCAATCCGGGACGAGTTTGTCATTGTTGTCGCAGATGAAAGTAGAGCCTTCGATTTCGATGCTGAGATGTGCTTGTATGGTGCCTCTGGTGTTGTCGTTTTCGAATACGCATTCGAGCCATTCACCGTTTGTGCAGCCTGTTTTTGTGCCATGATCGCAATACTGTGTTACTGGGCCATCGCCGCCGCAAGCTGTCATACCCAAAGCCAAACCGAGAGCAGAAAGTGTCCAAATTATTTTTTTCATGGTGGTTCTCCTTTGAAATCTATTGGTTTTGTGGAGTGCCTTTATATGGCGTTTTCTAAATCATGCTTATTTTATGCCAATTTTGAGTTATGCCCAAAAAAGAGAGGCAAGATGTTCTTGGGGAGAGATGATTTTATGGTAAAGAATTTGTCTTAATGCTTTTCTGATATGGGATTTTATATTTTATGTCACGTTGAATGGGTGAAAAGAAAAAAGCCAGGCGTATTGCGTGAGCAATAGCCTGGCTGATGGCTGGCGTATGGCGTTTTCGCCATAGCCGGCCGATTTTCGGATGAAGGTTTAGTATTTTAGGGGTTTGTTTGGATATTTGTCATGCTTTGGATGAAGGATTCAAAAACTTTTTGTCCTTCTTCGCGTTTTGCGTTGGCGAAGTATCCGACGACGATGTATGCGATATTATCGATTTTATGATTTTCAGAGTCTTCTTTATCTGTAACGAATGCGTAGGTGGTCACGGAGATGGGGACATCGGCTTCGCGTGTTTCGTAGATGATGTATTGTCCTTTTCGTGTTGAACCATCTTTTAATAGGTAGGTTCTTTCGTCTTTATCTTCTTGTGAGAAATTATTTTTGAGCTGTTCATGGAAAGCGTCAAAGAGTGCTTTGGCGTGTTTTGGACTTGTATTACGTCGCGCCATGACTTCGATGCGGTGTTCAGATTTGGGATCGACATAGACGGCGATGAGATTGTTTTTTGTTTCATCATTTTTGTCGTCCCAACCGTCGGGTGCGGTCAAGTTAATGTTAGGTTTAATGCTATCGGTATCTTGTGCGAAGGCTGCATTGGGAATTGTTAGGCAGCCGAGTGTGGTCAGAGCGGCCATTGCAAGTGAAGCGAGGTGTTTTTTCATAATGTTTCCTGTGAGAAGTTTGATTTATTTGTTGGCTTTATGAATGATATTTTGTTTGGAGTGATGGTTGGCTGTGTGTTTTGTGACTTGTGTGGTTTCTGTGATTTGCGTGTTTTCTTGCACAAGTGGTTGGGGCACAGCTGGGTTGATATTTGTAAAGACTTCGGAATCCATGTTTTGCATGACCATGGTATCTGTATCTTTGGCATTTTCAGGGATTTGAACTGGAGATGCCGTTGGTGATTTTACACTTTGTTGTTTGGGAGTGGAAGTATTTGAACTGTTGGACGGGTGTGCGGTGTGGGCATGTCGGTTGTTTTGAGGCTGCATCCAGCTGGGTGGCTGAAGTTCTTTTTTTTCGGATGTTGTTTGTTCAATCGTTTGGATGTGTTGTGCAGTGGGGATTTGTTGGGGTTGAACCGGTTCGATGATCTGATTGATTGGTGCGGGTATATTGGGTTGTGAGGGGACGACAGGCTGGAGAGGGACAATGGGCAGCGGTTGTGGGAGTTCCGTGTCGGTTGGAGTCGTGACAGCTTGTGCAATGCCTGATGCAGGGAGCGTCAGGGTGGAAACATTGGCAGTTGTCGCGAGTGCAAGTTTGTTTTGGTTTTCGGCCTCGGCGTCTGATTTTTTGGCTTGTTCGAGGAAGAATTTTACTGTGGTGATAAAGACGGCAGTGACGGGCAAAGCCAGGACAAGGCCGAGTGTGCCAGCGATATATTGTCCGGCAAGGATGGCAAAGATAATGACGGCAGGATGGAGGTTTGCGGAGGCGCCGATAATTTTGGGCGTGAAGAAATTGGTATCTACAAAATGGATGCCGAGGATGCAGGCGAGTACGCCGATAGCTTGCCACCATCCTTGCATGAGTGCGAGTAAAACGCATGGGATGGTGCTGATAATGGTGCCGAATACGGGGACGATGCTGAGTACGCCGGCGATGATACCGAGCAGTAAGGCGTAATCGATTCCGAATATCCACAGGGCAAGTCCTGTAAGTGAACCGTTAATCATGCAGATGATGATTTGGCCTCGGATGACACCCGCGAGTGCTTTTGAAAGTCTTTCTTTGTATGCATCGAAGTATGCAGCATTGCCTTTGGCATCTTCGAACAAGGTTCTGACAGAAGCCATGAGTTTAGGTGAATCGATGGAAATGAAGGCGGCCAGCATGAAAACGAGGATGACCTGAATGAAGGTATCCACGATAAATTCGATGATATATTGGAGGAATGAGAGTGCATTTCCGATATATTCGGTACTGGATTCCACGAATTCTGTGATGGTTTTGGTCAGTTCCTGTTCCAGATTGAAGATGGAGGTATGTTCATCTTTGTGATGGGCATCTTGAGTTTTGATGATATATGCACCTTTATCGTTAGGTTGAATAAGGATTTCTTCAGAGCCTTGTCTGAATTCGTAGTATCCGTCTTCTGTTTGGTGCAATGTGAACAGCACGGGAGTTTTTGCGATTTCCGGTGTACTGTCAGCTTTTTGGGGTTTTGTTTTGACGATACGTTCTGCGCGGAGCAGGGGTTGAGTCCCGGTGGTATCGATGACAGGGATATTGAGGGTATCCATGTGTTTCATGGCATTGTCAAAGGCGTTATTGACAATGGTGCTGGTTTGATCGACCGAGTATTCGACATCTGTACTTTTGGTTCTGGAGAGTTCAAAGACGAGTTCGTCTAATTTATGGCTCCATTTAGGGAGTTCTTCGTTTTTAATTTGGTTGTAATAGTGCGGCATAGCTTCGGTTGCCGCGCTGATTTCTTTGGTCAGTGTTGGGATTAAGGCGATGCATACACCGGTAACAGCTCCCAGGAAGATGATGTATGCGCTGATGACGGCAACGCCTCGTGGGAGATGATGACCTTTGATATTGATTTTATGCACCAGAGCAACAAAAGGATCGATGAGATAGACGACGATGAGGGCGATAACGAATGGCTGCATAATCTCATGAAAGATGATGATGAGAATGAGCAGGATGATGCTGATCGTTATGAGTGCGATATGTCTTCTCGCGAATGTTGAAACATTGTTAAACATGAGAGTCTCAAGATTTTAGGGTGTTTTGTTGCTTGATGAAGCCATAGAGCATGAGTGGTAGAGATAAGAGAGTGTTATTTATTCGATAGGAAGATGCCAATGCAAGCGTGCGCCGAGTTTAAATGTTGGTGCTTTACCTTCTTCATCCGAGGTATTTTGGCCTGTTAAATCGACGAACCAGTTGTCATTGAAATAGTATTCGCCGGAGAGTGCTTGTTCGTTGCCTTCAGCGCCTCGAATTGAGACGGCGGCAGCAATACGCAGTGCTTTGTTAATTTGGTTCACATATATAAATTGTGCAGCACCTTTACTGAAGACAAATTTGAATTGATCGGCGTTGATAAAGGTGTCCAATTGTGAGGAGAAGAATGGGGAAAGCAGGGATTCCATGGCGATATCGTTTCCCGAGAAGTCTTCAATCGTTTTTCCGGTCAGTATGAGTGCATAGACATTGGTATCTGTCAGATAAGGGCTGGATTCGAAGCTCCATACGGGTCTAAAGACGGTGCCTCCGACGGTCAAAGTAATGGCGTAGAGATCACTGGAAGACCCGGCACTGCCTGTGGACACGCGTTTTCGTCGATCCAGATCGGTATTTCCTGTGACAGAGCTGAAGGCATCGGAGGAGGTATTGATTTCTGTTGTTGCTGTGATATCAATTTTTCCGTCCAAAGATCCATTGAAGGCAATTTGTGCTCCATTTTGGAATTCAAAATCATTATTCCGGAGGCTGAACAGACCTTGATTAATGGAGAAAATTCCTGTGGGCGCAAATTCTTTGATGGTACCGCCAATACGAAGTTGCGAACCGAGTTCCAAGTCGACCACAGCGGTAGCAATTTTGACATCGACATTGATAGAATTTTCGGCATTCACCCCGACATCGAGGTTAATTTTTCCAAGTTCCGGATTTTTTCTTAGGAATGAGGGGGAATAGGTATCGACGCGTTTTCTGGAGTCGATAAAGATCGACATGATTTGATCGCGGATAAAGTTGGAGGAACCGTCGTCAAAATCTTTTTTGTATTTTGCTTCTGCGATGTCGATATCGCCGGAAACTTTGACGGTATTGAAGTCGGCCAAGTCTTTGGCGGTGATTTGGATATCGGGTGAGACGGTTAAAGCCAGTTCATCTCTCATTCGGAAGCTTACATTATTGGCAGTGATAGAGAGATTGCCGCTTTTTGGGGTAATAGCTTCGCGTTGAATTTCGCCAAAGATGAGATATTTGCCGCCCATAAGGCTGCCTTGAAATCCGCGTTCTTTGGGGATGATGATACATTGACCGCCGTCTGTACATGTGTTGCCCTGGGTGATTTGGAGGATGCCGTCATCGAGTGTGATGGGGTCATTCAGGGCATTGAGTTCGACAGAGACGGGTTCTGCGACGGACAGTTGTGCGCTGTAATTGAAATTGTTGAGGTCCAGCGTGAGTGCGCCGTTTTTGTCGAGCAGTTGACCATCCACATCGACTTGGAGATCGACGGCACCTTTAGCGGTAGAAATATCTTTGACGAAGAGCTGAGCCAGTCCAGCGTTAATGGTTCCTCCAAGATTGACATCCACGTATCCGGAAGCATTGGCGAATAAAGCCAAATTGAGCCATTGATCATTAATCCCGAGCATAAAAGGCAGGTCTTCGGGCGTATAGAGGCAAAGTTCATGAGATTTACAGCGCGAGCTGCTGCGATCAATGAGGACAAAGCCTTGTTTCAGTTCGATGGGGGATTGTGAAAGTCCCGTCAAAATCTGTATGGGATCGCGCACCCCTAAATATCCGGTCAGTTCGAGATTTTTGAGACTGAAAGTGTCATGGTGGAACATGTTACCGCGAGCCGATACACTGACACCGAGCAATCCAGAAGCATTATTTACGGAATCGACAAAAGACCGTGCAATGGCGGCATCAATTTCGCCGTTCAGATCGAATGAAATATCGCCGTCAGCATTGGCATTGCCACTGAGTTTGAGTACAGAATCGCGATATTTGAGTTCCAGTTGGTTAAGTGTGACAGATTTTGTATTCAAATCGGCGCGGATATATGCCGGCTGTGTTAGCTCAAGTTTGTTTCCGAGGACAGAGGCATGGAGATCGTCGAACATGACAGACACTTGCATGTCATCAAAGCTTTTCATACAAAAGCCGATAGACCCCGAAATGCCGGCATTATGGATACCAAAAGTGCTCGTGAGATTGGAGACATCGATATTGAGTTGTTCAAGGGTTTGAAGCACATCGAGATCGGGGAAATTCAGAGCTATTGAGGCTGAGAATCGGGGGGCAGTACGAACAAATCCGGTTAAATCAAAGATATCAATGATATTGCCTTTAATGAGCGCATACTGTGCCGAACGCGACATCAGAATTTGTGTATTTCCGAGATGAATATCGCCGTATTTGGCATTCAGCAGATTGATTTCGCCTTCTACCCAGGTAGCTTTGCTGGTGTCTTCAATCTTGCGGTTGGGATTATCGAACACAGACAGGTCGATGTTTGCCGAAAGATCGAGAGAAACCTGGCCTTCAATGGGCAGTTCAAGATCTCGGAATATTTGGAATTCATTGGGAGAAATCGGCTGAAGATTGACATTAAAAATGACCGTTTGTTTTTCGAGGTCATAAGTCAATGCTCCCAGGGACAAGTCAGGGGTACGTCTGCGTACACGCGGACCAGATGAGCGGAATCGCCGGCGTGGCTGTGAACCGACAGAAGCCGTTTCATCCACAAGCCATTGGGTGCCTGAAGACCTTGTGACTGTCGTGGCATCACTTGACGATTGTTCGGCAGCTTTGGCTTGAGCTTCACGCTCAGCATCTTGTTTGGCGGCTTCCTCTGGAGAAAGTTCGGACGGCTCAAACCAAAGATTCAGCGCCGGTACATGGAGTTTATGATCTCCATAAGATGCACGCAGGGACAAGTATGAAGCCGGAATATCCATGACTTCGATATCGCGCATCGTAAAAAATAAATCGCCTTGCAAATTTTCAATAGGACCATCTACAGCAAGTGTGCCCTCGGCTTTGCCATGCAATCCAAGCCCCTGAATGGCTTCCAGATTGACGCTGTCCAAATCGATATCGGTCAGTTTAATGACGGCGTTGAACGGCATATTCAAAGGATCGGCGATTGTCTTTGGCGAAACATCTGCCCGAATGTCGGCATTGAGACGGGCAAACATCGTATCAATTTTAAATGCCGTTGTTGTCAGCTTGGATTTGTCCAAATCGAGGTCAATATCGACATTGGGAATGTCGATGCCCATATAAGACAGTGCCCCGGTTTTTAGATTAAAGCCGCCACAAGATTCTGAGCCGCATGGCGTATAAGTAAGCTGAAGATCCAGGGCGCCCGCTTCAAGGTCCGAAATGCCAAAAAATTCTGCATATTCCGCCGGTTTTGCCATGTGCATGCGGACATTGGCCTGCAGATCGGTCATGTCATTCAGGTTGAGCTTTAATCCCGGAGTTATGCGCACAAAATCAGATCCCAAATCAATGTCCAGGCCGCCTGGCGATGTGAGCGTGCTGTTTTGATAGGTTAAAATACGGTTATCTTTGGCGGACAATGACTTGATTTGAAT
>JAGBXG010000220.1 GCA_017629415.1 Pseudomonadota bacterium
CCCCCTGCGGCGCTATTGGCTGCGCCAATACGCGCCTACCCCCACTGCGGCTCCGCCGCAACGCCGCCGGGGCTTTGCCCCGGACCCCACCAAAGGGCGCTGCCCTTTGGAAACCTGCCAAAGGGGATCAAGCCCCTTTGGAATCCCGCAATCATGGGCGATTTTCGTGGGTTAAACGGGTACGCATCGTCTGAAAACTCACCATAAAAGTCATATTTTCAGCGTGAGCATGCGTAAAGCTTTCAATTTTCCTTACAACATAAAAAAAAGCCGCCCAAAAGGCGGCTTTCAACGTTTTTAGCTGAAAGAATTATTCAGCGGGTGTAGCAGCAACACAAAGAGCTTCAGTTTTTTCTACATTTGCACTGCAAGTTTTGCCATCTGTAGCGCTTCAATCTTCAATGGTTTCAAAGGCAAACAGTGCATCTGCTACATTATATGCAGGACGGCAGATATAACGATATGCCAAAGCTTCGTCACAGTCAGCATACTGAATATCACCTTCTTTCAAGTCTCCAGTGCATTCTTCAACACATTCAGCATAACCAGCAAGTGTTTCTTGACATGTATAACCTTCTTTACAACCTTTCTTTGTTACAACTTTTGTAGCGTCGCCATCACAAATCAAGATGTCGCGAAGACCATCACAACGTGTTACAAATGTAGCATCACATGTATCACCTTCAGTGACAGTAGGAACACATGTGGTACCGCCAACACACACACCACCAGCACATTCACCGCAGTTCGAAGTCGAAGGTGCTACTGTGCATTTATAATTATCGCCGCAATAGGGTTTTGCAGGATCTTTACAATCCTCACTTGAGAAACAATTACCATCGTCAGCGACACATTGACCGTCAGCATCACATACATTTCCTTCGCCGCACTGAGCATTGTCCGTGCATTTGGAGCAAACATTAGCAACGCAGATCTGACCCGGTTTGCTGCCATCACAAGCGGCATCCACTGCATTGTCGGCAAGGCATTCTACGCATTTACCAGCATCGATATTGCAAACTAATTTGCCTTCTTCGTTGTTTTCGCAATCAGCATTTTCATCGCATTCAGGCTCATCGGCACACACAGGTGATTCAGCCATAAGATCGCAGTAGCCGCTGGTGCAATCGTCGGCACTTTCGCAAGCTTCGCCGTTTGCTTTCTTGTCGCTGCTATCAGTTTAATCAGCGCATTTGCCAGCTTCTTGACCTTCTTCGATTGCGCAGAAATCGCTTTGACAATCGGTGTTGGCTGTACATTCTTCACCGTTGGCTTTTTTGTCATCGCCACCGCAGGCAACCATTGAACCAGCACAAAGAGCAAGAGCTGCGAACATCCATGCAAATTTCTTCATAACTTAACTCCTTAAATGATTTTTTATCGCAGAATGTGTCTGCGACCTTGTTTATTCTTGCCGCAGAAACATTCTGCAGCGTTGTTATCGCTATAAAAAACGTCTAACTTTTTTTAGAACGCTTTCGGATTTGCCATATATAGATGGAATGAGATTTGGTCAAATAAAAAGCCTACATAAACCTTCATTCAACCACATCAGGAATTTATCCCTGACATGGTGGCAATATACCGACGTCTTTGTAAAAGACTAGACTGGCATTTTTGTCATATTCGTTAAATTCGAGCGTTTGAATTCATGAAATGCCCTTGTTTTCTATATTTTGCAAAAATCAAAAAAAAAATAAAAAAAATGAGCTATGACAGAAATGTCGTAAATTTTACCCAGCAAGTCCTTTGCCATGGATGTTTAAACTTACCTCTGGCACAACAATTGCGGTATAATATAAAGATTGTGTTTCAAGTGGGGCTTTTTGACCCCATAAAGGAGTATCATCATGCCACCAGCAGTCAGAATTTCAGATTTAGCACTTGTTGCCGGCGATGCACATGGATGTCTGATTTGTCCACATGTTTGTATCGGTCCAGTCATCAACGGTTCTCCCGATGTGACCATTAATGGTCTTCCGGCTGTTCGTGAAGGCGATCCTGGCATTCACGCCGTTTGCTGCGGTCCCAACACGTATTCTACCGCCGAAGGCAGCGGAAATGTTTTTGTCAACGGCAAGCCGCTTGTCCGCATGTTTGACAAAACATCTCATTGCGGCGGCGATGGTAAAATGATTACCGGAAGCCCCACCGTTTTCTGCAATTAACCGCTGAAATCGAATTTCATGAAGCCTCCTCCAGGAGGCTTTTTTATTGGTATACCTCAAGTTCCCTGCCCAAACAGAAGCCAGCTGACGGGGCGTTGCGGGGTGTCCCCGCAAAGGGGGTAGGCGCGTATTGGCGCGGGCTATGTCGGCCTGACGGC
>JAGBXG010000221.1 GCA_017629415.1 Pseudomonadota bacterium
CGGCGCTATTTGCTTTGCAAATACGCGCCTGCCCCCCGCGGCGCTATTTGCTTTGCAAATACGCGCCTGCCCCCTGCGGCGCTATTTGCTTTGCAAATACGCGCCTGCCCATAAGACTTTGCGTATCCTCTGAGGGAACGTCAGTTGACAATGTGGCGCGTAACGCGTTACAATTTATAGTCTTTTAGTGTGCCTTGGGTGGCACATTGACGGTATTACTAACAGGCAAGATTCATGCGATATTTGGTGTCGTGATTTGGATTTTGCATAAGCTTGAAACGGAATTTGCGAATATGATTCGAGTTTTGTATGTCGGAAGTGGGCTCTGTTCAACTCAAAGCATGGCTGCCAAGCTGCCCAAACACCTGATGAACCATTCTGCCGGCGTCGAAGTCGATGTCGTTGTTCCCCATATTTCCGGCATTGATGAAGGCGAAGGCAAACTTGCTGAACGTCTTGTGAAATGTGAGCCTTATGTGGATGGAGCGCATCATCATGTGACGGTTTTAGAAGGCCGCCGTGATGGTCATATCCGTACGCTTTATATGCACGCTGATTGTCTTTCGAATGGTCTTGGTTTGAATGATGACCATGGCATTCGCGCGTCTGTGGTTTATGCGCATGCCGTTTGTGCTTGGCTGTCTCAGGCCACGCGAGCATATGATGTCGTGCATTGCGATGGCATGGAAACGGCAATTATTCCGACCATTATGCGGAAATTTTATGGCCATGATGCCCGCGTTGCAGCTGTCAAATCGGTTGTTTCGGTCAAGGGCATTGAAGATAAAGCCGGCATTCCGATGTACTGGATGGAAAAGATCGGATTTTCGGCTGACATGGCTTCCAGCGATGGCATGGAATTTTATGGCAAATTGAGCATTCTCAAAGGTGCTTATCTCCATGCAGATGCCATTGCTTTCCCGAATACTTGCATCAAGCGTCGCATTGAAAAAAATCGCGGCAAAGATATCGGCATGGAAGGTGTTCTGTTTGACAAGCTTGATAAACTTTACACCATCGGTCGTGGCATTTGCGGCAAATGTGCCAATCCCGAAACCGACAAAGCTATTGAGGCCAATTACAGCATCCGTGACATGTCCGGCAAAACGAAGTGCAAAAATGCCCTGACGCTGAAATATCGCCTCAAGAAGGGGCAGCCTGTCGTGGCTTATATTGGCAATTTGGATGCAGATTCCGGCTTGAGTCTTGTCAATGATATTCTTGATGATCTGATGGATAATAAAGTCAATCTCGTGATTGCCGGCACAGGCACCGATAATCAGATCAAAACAGTGAATGGCTGGAAAGATGAATTCAAAGGTCAGATTGCTTTCCTGAATGAAAAAACGTCCTGTGAGGATGTACGCCGTATTTTGAGTGCAGCTGACATTCTTTTATTGCCTCCCAAACACGAAAATACTTGCACACTTCATCTCGTAGCGATGCGTTACGGATGCGTTGTCGTTGCCAGAAATCAGGGATGTGTTGCCAACGATATCCAGCGCGTGAAAAATATTGAGAAAATCGCGGATTACGATAACGGATTTACGTTTGCCAGTTTTGACAGCGATGAATTTTATGATGCAGTGATGGATGCTTTGGATGTTTATGAGTCTGAGGATTGGAATAAAGTGCGAGAAAATGCCATGTCCAAATCTGTCACCCTCAATGATACCGCCAACGACTGTGTCAGCATTTATCTTGCGTTAAAAGGTTAAGCCAATATTGCACAGAGGCAAGCCGCAAGGGCGTCTTGCCTTGCTGCCTCTTTATGGAGATATCAATCATGTCGCCACAAATGGAATCCATTATTCAAACCATTGCTTCATTCAAAGAGGCTATCAGCATGCGTCAGGCTGAGCTTGCAGAGCAAGACCGTGAAATCCTGGATGAAGAGACATTTTGTACCGTTCTTTCAGGTCTGCCGTCTTTCCGCCGTTTGCCTGGTGTGCCCGAACACATGGGATTTGAAGGGCTTTATCATTGCGATACTCCCGAAAATGCCCAGGAACTTAAAGATTATCTCCAAAATGTATTCGGGATTACTGACGAAGAAACACTCGTTCAGCAGAAACAAGAGTTTTTCCATATTTTTAACGAATATTATGATTTTGCCTGTGAATGGGACGGTTCGCCGAATTTTGAAGTCGATGAACTCGAAGAAGAAGGCAAAGCAGCTTATACCAACAGCCGTGATTTTTCCGCGCTTTTGCGCGATTTTGTCGGTCAGCAGGGATATGCAGCATGGGATATCGGCGAACGCATCATGCTGATTCGCGCCGCCTGTGCATGCGGAATTATCGAGGATAATACTGCCATTCGCTTGATCGTGGATGAAGCCAAAATTGCAAACGAGCTTTTTGATAATTTTGGAGATTATGCCATCAGTGCCCTGTGCGGCTGTGTCTATTTTATGTTCGTTTCCATGGGAAGAACCGAAGAAGAAGGCCTTTCGGGATTCCTCGAAATTAATATGCAAATCATTTCAAAGTTGTTTGAAGATGATATCTGGTCACTCAATGCCTGGATGCAGAAGAATTTCAAACAGCTTGCGATTCGCGATGAACAAGTTCAGCAGATTTTGGGCGAAGAATATCAAGGTCTGACGGCTGTTGCTGCCGATCGCATTCTGTGCGACGGTTACCGCATTTCTGTTATGCTTCGCGAACCTTCTGTGGCTCCAAGTGACTCGGGATGGCGTTTCTTTGCCGGCGATGAAGATCAGGAATATTTGGCCGATGGCAATAACTTTGGGGCACTCGATCTGAACCTCATTATCAATTACTCCCCCGATTGTGCCGATTTTCTCGATATGCCGGTCGGAACATTTATTGTCCGCAATGATGAAGGTATTCTCGAAGTCATGCCGACTCCCCAGGGAACACCTGATGGTGAACCCATTGCATTCGGCTAAAAAAAGAACTGTGTGATACGGGATCGGGCGTTGCGGGCGGAGCCCGCATGGGGGGGTAGGCGCGTATTGGCGCAGCCAATAGCGCCGCAGGGGGGCTTGCCCCCCATCATAAACTCCTTCAGCCTTGGCAATATTTACAGCATTGAACCATTATGACGTCGCCTTGCGCGGCGTTTTTTTATTTTCAGGTTTCGGCGGTTTTAAAATATGTTCCACGAAGGATATCCCTGCGATGCATCTTGTGTGGTATATGTGGTTGTTGTGTTCCGGCATGGAGCAAAAGCGTTTTGATAACTTTGAAGCGTCTGTTCGCTAGAATAGAGCATTGCATCAATGGAGGAAAATTTGAGTATGACAAATCATGATGACGATGTGAATGCAACGTCAAGCCTTGAAACCGATGAGCATGCCGATAGTCATGCTGGAACTGATGATGTGGTGGAAAAGGATGAGGCCGTTGAAGAAAGTTTGACTGTGGGCCAGGCTATCAAAAAAGGGTTGAGAGAAACTATCGATACTTTTAAAGCCTTAAAGACAGCACCGCGTGAAATCATTGGTGTCAATGTCATTAATATTATTGAAGGTATGGCCTATTTTGGCACATTGACTTATCTCGTGCTTTTCATGAGCAGCAATATAGGTCTGGGCGATATCCATGCTTCGTATGTTGTCACGGCATTTATGATGACCGTTACCATTTCGCAGCTGCTCTTTGGCGGTATTTCAGACAGACTTGGCGCCAAAAAAGCCCTGGGGGTTGCATTAATCGTCCTTGTTTTAGGCCGTTTTATCGTTGGATTTTCAGAATCTGTTTTAGGAAGCGCAGGCACAGGATTATGGTCGCCGATTTTTTGGGTCGTCAGCGTTGCATTGCTTGTCGTTGGCTTGGCATACGGTTTGTATCAACCTGCGATTTATTCCGTGACGCGGCAGTATTCTGACGAAAAAACATCTGCAGTGTCTTATGCGCTTTTGTATGCCGGCATGAATCTGGGCGCATTTATGATTGGTCTAGCTTTGCCGCATATTCGCAAATTTTCGAGCGATATGATGGGCGGCAATGGGTATTCCGGCAGCCTTATTTTCATTGCCGCAATTATGTTGTTGGCCGCTTTTGCTTACATTGGCTTTATTGTCTTATCGCGTAACAAACCCATCCATCCTGCCAAAGATGAAAACGCGGAAGGACAAGAAACAGCCAAATCATTATCTTTGATTGAAAGGATGAAACGTCATCCGCTGGCAGATTTGCGTTTTGATTTCTTTATTTTCATTTTGATTCCTGTTCAGACGTTGTTTGCTTATCAAAATATTCTGATTCCGGCTTACTTGGAACGTTGTTACACGGCATATCCGTCGATTTCCGGGAATTTTGAAACATTCAGCAATCTCAATCCTTTGATCGTCTTTGTGGCTGCGCCGGTGATTGCAGCTTTGACAGCACGGGCTAATGTTTACAAGATGATGATCATCGGCACGATGGTCATGGCTGTTCCGACGTTCCTGCTTTGCATTGGCGAACAACCTGTGACATTTTTAACGTTTGTTCTGTTGATGTCGATTGGGGAATCGATGTGGCAGCCGAGATTTTTACAGCACGTGGCTGAAATTGCCCCCAAAGACAAAGTCGGTGCCTATATGGGCATTGCCCAGTTGCCTTGGTTCCTGACGAAATTTATTGTTGGTCTTTATGCCGGTCATGCCATGGCCTCCTTCATCCCCGAATTAACGGAAGGCGTGACCCAGAATCCGCAATTGATGTGGTTCATTTTTGCTTGCGTGGCAATGATTTCACCCGTTGCTTTGATTCTGGCTAAGAATTGGATGAACCCGAAAAAATCGGCATGATGAGTTTTTGGGGGATTTGCCGGGACTTTGCCTTGCACGGTGTGTGCAAAGGTCTTTTGGGGCTTTGTCCCAAACTACGCCAAGGGGCTGAGCCCCTTGGAACCCATCATAAATTTGACGTTTTTGTAAGTTCGCCAGGGACTGATAATTATCGTTTTTTGGAAAAATGGGGATATGCTCTCCGTTTTTTGTCCCAGCAACATACCACTTCGTCAACGATTTGTGATTTTGCGTATGCCGTGGGGCTTTGCCCATGGTGTGCGCAAAGTTCTTTTGGGGCTTTGTCCCAAACTATGCCAAGGGGCTGAGCCCTTTGGAACTCAGCTTAGATTTGACGTTTTTGTAAGTTCGCCCGGTACCGATAACTCTCGTTTTCTGAAAAACTGGGGCTCTGTATCCCATTCCGCGTTGGATAAACTTCATGATTCGCGGAAAACATGGGCTTTTTTATTTTTTTTTAATTTTGGCATATTTTTGCAAGTGGTCCGTTTATGCGGCAAGGACAGAGTTTGTCATCAGTCCGCATGAGAAGGCTGTTTTTTAGGTTTTACGCAAAGATATGGCGGAGGAAATAAGAATGAGAAAATGGGCATGGTTATTATCAGCATTGGTATGTTTGGGTGCAGCAGATGTTTTTGCGCAAAGCCCCGACACAGCGGCAGTACC
>JAGBXG010000222.1 GCA_017629415.1 Pseudomonadota bacterium
TCTATGTAAAAGAAGGTAAAGCTTGCCTTAAGGCTACACCGCAAAAATAGCTCTCTTTTTTTGCTCGACAGAATGGCGCGCTTTCTTCGTCAGCTGCGTCTGACCTCTCTATCGCCCTTCGGGCGTTCTCTCCCAAAGGGAGAGAAATCTGATTCGCTGCGCTCATCAAAGAAAACTCGAGTTTACCGGCACAAAATGCTTCAGCATTCACAAATTGTGAAGCTTACCCAAGCGGAATGGGATACAGGCTCCCATTCCGCCCTTAAAACGTCAGTATTCACGAATTGTTTTACTTACAAAAAACGTAAGTTCCCATTGCAGGATTCCAAAGGAGCTCAGCTCCTTTGGTGGGGTTTGGGGCGAAGCCCCAAAAGAACTTTGCGTATGCCGTGCCCGGGGCAAAGCCTCAGCGAGTTTTGGACACCCCCCAAAAGAAAACAGCTACCGATCGTAGCTCAGCCATACCAGATATTCGACATTTCCCTTAGGACCTGGCAAGGTGCTGTCGGCACCGTCCACAAACTGATATCCCAGTCCTTTGGCCGTTTCTATCACGCGTTCAATGGCTTCTGCGCGAACTTTTGTATCGCGCACAACACCGCCGGAACCCACTTGTCCTTTGCCCACTTCAAACTGAGGCTTGATTAAAAGCACACAGTCGGCATGCGTACCCAGATGCCCCTTCAATGGCTCTAAAATTTTCTCAAGTGAAATAAAAGACAAGTCAGCCACAACGAGATCTATCGGATCGGCAAAAAATCCAGGATCGATATAACGGAAATTGGTACGTTCAATATTGATAACTCTCTCATCGGTACGAAGTTTCCAAGCCAATTGCCCGTAACCGACATCCAAAGCATAAACTTTGGCAACGCCGCGCTGAAGCAAACAATCCGTAAAACCGCCTGTCGATGCACCGATATCGAGTGCAATTCGGCCTTCAAGAGGCAAAGCACTGAAACGATCCAAAGCTCCGGCAAGCTTATATCCCCCGCGAGACACGTATTGACTTGGCATACCGATGATTTCCACCTCGGCATCCAGGCGCGTCGGTGTTCCTGCCTTATCGACGCGCTGGCCATTCACAAAAACCTTACCTGCCATAATCAAAGATTTGGCCTGACTTTTATTGGGCAAAATACCGTTAGCCACCAACCAGTCATCGAGCCGCATTTTTTCTATCATGCTATTCCCCCAAACCGATGCGCTCAAGACGCGTCATATATGCCTGTATCACTTCGGGGTTATCCCGAAATCTGTCCTGAAATTCCAAATCAAGATCGAGCAGTTCAATAATCACTTCACGCATTTCTGCATCAAACTGACTCATTTCACGATCTAAAGCTTCCGGCGAACGCGTGCTTTGACGGCTCGCTTCCCACAAGGGACCATATTTTTCAATGCACTTATCCAAAGCCGATAAAACAGCTTCAGGATCTTCCATGTTCATGCGCATGGCCATACTCACAGCTTCATACGAATTTAAAAGCTGCTTAGCCTGTGTATCACCGCATCCGAACATACCCCCTGAAACAACCCATAAACACAAAAATATCCAAGTTTTAATGTGTCGCATCTTTACGCTAAAACCATACAAAAACAGAAAGCTGAAACATACCTCATGTTCCAGCCTATCCAGATGAAGTCAAATTCTCAGCTCGTGGCCAACTGGCAAAAATGTCCCCAGTTTGGGGAATGACCAAACACCAAAGAAAACTTCATGCAAAGTTTGTGACATTTGGTCCCCATTGGAAACACTGCCAAAGCATACAACAATGATTAAAGCAAAAGACCGCTTCCCTTGCTCTTGCTCTTGCTCTTCTTTTTCTTTCTGCTGCCGCTGTCAAGCAAGCCGTCATTGCTGCCGGAATCTTTGATCAAACCATCGCCAGCCGGTTTCTCTTGTTGAGAACGTTCAGGCTCGGGCTGAGATTCCGGTTCGTGTTTCTTTAAAACAATTTCCAGTTCAACCGTTTTATCTTCAGCCACATCGACAGACGATTCCCAAGCTTGATAGCCCTGACGTGTGACTTTTAAATCATATTTTCCAGGATCTAACGTCAGAATGTCTGAGAATTGCGACTGCTTTTCACCGTTAACATAAACTGTCAGCGCATCCTGATGTTCGGCATCATATTTGAGCTGAATCTTACCCGTTTTAACGATCACTGCTTCGGCATTATTCTCAGGCTGCGCCCCATCAGCAGTTTCCGGCAATGCTTTTGCACTCTCACCCTGAGCTGAACCCACAGCAGGTGCCTCTTGCATGGACTGACCAATTTTCGGCGATTGTTCATGATTTCCGAGCATGCCCATAGCCACCGACACTACAATGGCCACCAAAGCCGCACCCACCACAATTAAAATAATCAACATTTTGCGGTCGCGCTCTTCCCGCGTGCCCCCAGCAGGATAACTTGCCACTGCCTCTGCAGGAGATACAACAGACGAAACACTCGAAGCCGGACTTAAATTGGCCATGGGAATTCCGCCAGGCGTCCCGGCAGACTCCGCAGGTGCCGCAGAAACAGACGGAACCGGCGCAGATATAGAACCCGTTCCTGCTGTCCCAATAAAATGTGTTTCA
>JAGBXG010000223.1 GCA_017629415.1 Pseudomonadota bacterium
ATTACGCTTGTTGCGTATGCGATCTGGAGAGACAGCAACGCTTTCAATGGATTCGTTTCATAAGCAAAAACAAATTGACTAAAACCACGGTATCTCACCCAATGCCGCTACGCGGCCACCCTCTCCATGAATGGCGAGGGCAGCGGCGGCGTATTTGGCGCATGCCAAATAGCCAGCCGCAAAAGCGAGCTGTAATGGCGTGTCGTGACACGCCATAAAGCGAGCTGCGAGCCGTAGTGGCGTGTGACAACACGCCACAAGGCAAGCCTTAAGTTTGTAGTTTTTATATATATTCGTATTGTAGTTTTTATATATATTCGAAAATCAGCGCTTAAATATAGATATCATGAGTTTTTGAGAATACGGAAATCGCGAATTCTCGTGATACCGTCGTCCAATGCGGGGGCATCCGGTCTGTGTTGCGTCAGCAAAAACATGGACGTTGCGCCGGGGAAATTCTTTTGGAACAGATTGCTGTTGGCAGGTTCATTCTCGAAAATGCCCACCACTTCTCCCAGGCGATCCAGATAGGCTGCAACCTCGTCTTTGAATACGCCGTCGTCCTGATTAAAATCCTTTTTGGTCATCGTCATGGTTCCCACGACGCCCACCGGGAAACCGCACATGCGCAGCGACTGCGTTAAACCGACCAACATGTTGACATCGCGGCCGGTCAGATAAATCAAGGTTGCACCTGCTTCATAGACATCACAAACAAACTTTTTGGCACCTGGAAGCGGCACATCATACTGCTGATAGTCATCGGTAAAAAATCGCTTGGCCCATTCTTCCTTGACCAACGCGATTTCGTTTTCATCTGTCACGCCGAGGCGCGCCATCGTAGCATCCACCGCATACTCATAATTGTCCAAATTGTTGATCTTGCCACTTTCAACCGCACTGACCAGCTGAGGTAAATCGTCGTAAAATTGATCGGCAATCTGACGAATGATGTACATGGATCTGGGCCGGTTGTCGTAAAGCGTCCCATCCAGGTCAAAGATCACCACAGATGATGCCTGACGCTTTGTTTTGATACGCACTCTGTCGAGAATGCGTTGCAAGTGAAGATTCTGGTTGTCCTGATCTTCTTTGGTCCAACTCGTCAGTACAGTTTTGTCAACATTCATGGCGTTTTCCTCCAATTTAGAAAAATAACAAAGCGGATCGCAATGTCCAAAGGACGGCATTGTGAAGACGATGACGCCAGCTGTCAATAGGGATTAACGCGAAAACCAACCTGCAGGCGCTTGTTGTAACACACCATAAAGCGCGCTATGCTTTTTGAGGCAAGTTGTAGAGGTCGTGGAGGCCACAACAAGCCGGTCAGCTGCTTATTCTCGAATTTGAAATACATTTCATTGTTACCGGAGAATATCATGAGAATTGTACGCCGAGGTTATTTGCCAGATTATGAAAAAATGTTTCGCAATGAGGGCATCGACAAAATAAGAGAAGCTTTAACGGATGCTTTGTTTTTGCTCAATCGCGGTCATCATCTCAAACGTGCCACACACATTGCCATGGAACATTATCAGTTATCGGATGCCCAAAGACTTGCCATTTCGAGGGGCATGGCATCGGATAAAGAAATCCAACGGCGCACATCTCACAGGCTTCAAAAAAATGAAGTCGCGGGAAAAACCGTCTATTTGGATGGTTTCAATGCCATTATATTAATGGAATCTCTTGTATCCGAATCTCCTATTTTTAAATGTATGGACGGAGCCGTGCGTGACTTGGCAAATCTCAAGGGTTCGTATCATATTATTGATAAAACAGAATCGGCAATTCGATTGATTTTGCAAGAACTAGAAGCTTTGCAAGTTGCAAATGTACAAATTCATATCGACAATCCGGTCTCGAATTCTCGGAATTTAAAAGTTCTGATTCTCAAGCTTGCCCAAGAATATCAAATTCATGTCGAAGTCCATCTCATCGATGCTTGCGACAAATCGTTTTATCAACAAGAAAATGTCATTTCAGGGGATGGTATTGTCATGGATAATGCGAAATCATGGATTCCGCTTTATCTTTGGATTGTTGAAAAATATATTCAACAACATAATGTTTGGCTTATTGATTTTGATAGTTTATCACACCCATATCGGCAAATGATAAAATGAACCATAAAGCCAAACCTCATTATGATGAAATATATGATAATACACCATCATATTTATATGATGGATATCATATCATTAAATCCCGATGCATTTTTTGTCCAAACTCAGTATCAATATAATTATAGATACTTTGGCAAACATTCGCAGCAAACTCGAAGGCACAGGCAAAAATCCTATCCCATTGTTGGGCAGATAATCCCTGACGCAGCTGTTCACGAGAAATGCCGTAACGAATGAGACCGTAAGCCAAACCGGCATTAAAACTGTCTCCTGCACCAATCGTGCTCACCGTTTGCACAGGCTTGGGGGCATATCGGCGCATGCTGTTGTCTGCAGTTCTGAGTTCTGCAGGTTCACCGCCACGCGTATAAATAAAATGTTGTGCATAAGGCAAAATCTCAGAAGTATAGACGGCATCGCCGTCACTCAAACCAAACAGAATTTCAAAATCCTCATGAGAGCCTCTGACGATATCGGCCAAACCCATATTTTCGCGAATATTAGGCATCAGCCTTTCAGCATCTCCCTTATGGGAAGCTCTAAAATTGACATCATAATATAAAATTGCACCATGCGCCGATGCATAGTCCAAAAATGCCTTGACCTGATGCCGGACAACGTCATTGATGGCATAAAATGATCCAAATAAAACAATATCATCCGGATTGATCTGTGGGTACACAAATTCTAATCTGTCGTTGGCATGATCTTTATAAAAAACATATTCTGCATCGTTTCTATCGTTCAAAAAAGCCAGCGAAAGGGCAGACTTTTGACCTTTGTGCACACAAATACTGCGCGAAGACACGCCGTTTTCCTCCAGGAATGACATAATCCGACGGCCCACGCGATCATCTCCTGTTTCACTGATAAATTCAGCCGGAATGCCGGAACGTCCCACCGAAACAATACTGTTATACGTCGAACCGCCAGGAATCGCACTCACAGGCTGTTCCTCGCGGAAAATGATATCTAAAACCGTCTCGCCAATACCAATAATCTTTCTCATTTTATATGCCATTCCCCTCAGGTTGTATATCCACCCCAAACCACGCCATGGGGCTGAGCCACTGTATTCCCATTCCTCTTGGGATAACTCAATCCAATAAAGCGCGTGCGTATGCGCTGCTGACGGCCAAAGGCCGTCTGCGCATAGCTACGCGCAGACGCGGCGTATGGGCGCACACGCCCATAGCCGCGGCCAACATATCAAAACATCAGACGAAGCAAAATGAAGATGCAGCAGCCATGTTGACGAAACAGATGACGTGTTTATATTCGTAAACTTGCGGCTTTATCATGCTGCAAAAATCAAAATTCAATCCAACGATAATCACGCAAGCGTGACAGTATGCGCATCAGCGCAAATATATGGGGAAAGAATGGATTCTCAGGACGGAAAAAAGAAAAAAAGCCCGATTAAAGTTGTGAAAGATGATGACAATTGCACAACTTATACCGTACCGGACGACAATATCATGCCGGAATTGCGCAATCTGCCGGTGTTTCCAGCCGAAGATTTTGTCATTTTTCCGACGGGAATGAACTTGCTTCAGGTTCACGACAAAAAGCAGATCGAAGCAGCCAAACGTGCGATGCGCGAAAGCGAACATGTCGTTGTCATGCCCGTAAAACCGTATTTGGAACAAGGCGAACAGCCGGATTGGCTCAATTTGGATGCCTACTATGAAATCGGCACACACGCACGCATTTTAAAAATCAATAAACCTGAAGCCGAAGGACATCCCTGGCAAATTACTTTGCGCGGCATCCGCAGAGTGCGGCCTGTTTATGTCTATCATGATCCAACATTCGATATTTGCCGCATGCAAATGCAACCCGTCGAAAATGAACCGCTCGCGATTATCGGCGAAATGGTTTACGAAGATCAGCGTCTGCTCAGAACTGTCCGACAAGCCGCAAGACAATATTTTGAAAAATGTCCGACAGAACAAAATCCCAAAGATTCCTTACGAGTCATCGAACAAGTTTCCGATGCCAGTATGCTGGCGGATTTCCTCGGCGCACAAATCGATATGCCGTTTGTTCAACGCGCTGCCCTGCTCTGCGCCCATGTCGTGCGAGAACGCCTGCGCATGCTCGTGGATATCATCGCAAATCAGCTTGAAGTCGCCAAACTTGTGGCAAATGCCGCACATAAAGTTCGCGGCGATATGGAAAAACAGCAAAGAGATTTTTTCATCAGACAACATATCAAAGCACTGAAAAAACAAATCTCAGATGAAGCCGAAAATGATGCCGATGAATTGAAAAAACGTATCGATGTCATGCAGGCTTCTAAAGAAGTCCGCGAATACACCCTCAAACAGTGGAAGCGGCTTTCGTTCATGCAGCAGGCAAGTGCAGAATATTCTGTGGCTCGCGCGCATATCGAAACTTTGCTCGATATGCCCTGGCTCAAAACCACAGAAGATCACCTCAATTTAAAAGAAGCACGGGCCATATTAGATGAAGATCATTACGGCCTCGAAGACGTCAAGGAACGCATCCTCGAACACTTAGCCGTGCTCGCGCTCAAAAAAGACATGAAAGCCCCCATTGTCTGTCTGTATGGACCGCCTGGCGTCGGCAAAACAAGTATCGGCAAAAGTGTTGCCCGTGCCCTGGGACGCAAATTTGAACGCATCAGCCTCGGCGGCATCCATGATGAATCCGAAATCAGAGGACACCGACGCACTTATGTCGCCAGTATGCCCGGACGCATTGTCCAAGCCCTCAGACGCGCACAATCCATGAACCCCGTTCTCATGCTCGATGAAATCGACAAACTCGCCCATGATATCCACGGCGATCCTTCAAGCGCATTGCTCGAAGTTCTCGATCCCGAACAACATCACGCCTTTGTCGATAACTATATTGAAACCCCCATCAACCTCTCTCAAGTCCTGTTCCTCACCACGGCAAACTCACTCGATACCATCCCGGGACCGCTGCGCGATCGCATGGAAATCATCGAAATCCACAGCTATACCCATGTCGATAAACGCAGTATTGCCAATGATTTCCTGCTCCCCAAACAAATCAAGGCGCATGGACTGACCAAGTCAAATCTTGCACTGTCTGCAGATGCCTTAGATGTCATTATCTCGAATTATACCCGGGAAGCCGGTGTCCGCCAGCTAGAACAACGCCTCGGAGCCGTCTGCAGAAAAGTCGCGGCTCGCGTGGTCGAAGGACGTGAAGAAGGCAAAAAGAAAGTTCGCGTCTCCATCGGTATCAAAAATATCGAACAATTCTTGGGCAAAAAACGATACGATTTCGACATGATCGAAAAGAAACGTGCCCCCGGCATTTCCACAGGCATGGCCTGGACACCGACCGGCGGCGACATTCTCTTTATCGAAACCATGACTGTGCCCGGAAAAGGCGATCTCATCCTGACCGGCAAACTCGGTGATGTCATGAAAGAAAGTGCTCAAGCCGCATGGACCCTCGTCAAAGCCAGAATCGATGCCGAAACCCTGGAAAAAGTCAATGTCCACCTCCATGTTCCCGCCGGAGCTACGCCCAAAGATGGCCCCTCCGCAGGCACAGCCATCATGACCGCATTGATCAGCCTGTTCAAAAATCAATCTGTGCCGACCGAAATCGCCATGACCGGTGAAATCTCCCTGCGCGGCAACGTCCTGCCCGTCGGCGGCATCCGAGAAAAAGTCCTGGCCGCCCATCGCGCAGGCATCCGCACCATCCTCATGCCCAAAGATAACGCACGCGACCTCGACGATGTCCACGAATCTGTCCGAAATGACATAAACTTCCATTTTGTAACAACCGTTGACGAAGTCCTCGATATCGTATTCACATCGCACTAAAAGCCTCAGTACTTTGACCCTGCGTGGCACAAAATTCACCTCTTGGCACGGTATGGAGTGAAACCGCAACAACTTTGCGTACACTTTTTTGAGGGGGGCAAGCCCCCCTGCGGCGCTATTTGCTGCGCAAATACGCGCCTACCCCCCATGCGTGGCTCCGCCCCGCAACGCCCCGATCTGGTATGATTCAGAGCTTACCTAAAGGACGACTGGAATGAGTGACAGTTATTCAGCAAAAGATATAGAAATTCTCGAAGGCCTCGAAGCCGTACGCCTGCGCCCAGGTATGTACATCTGCTCAACCGATAAATCCGGTCTGCATCACCTGCTGTGGGAAATCCTCGACAATGCCATTGACGAAGCCATGAATGGCTATGCCAAACGCATTCAGGTGACATTGCATTCAGACGGATGCTCCATGACTGTCCGCGATGACGGACGCGGCATCCCCGTCGATGAACATCCCATCGCCAAAGAAAGTGTTCTGCAGGTCATCCTTACACGCCTGCATGCCGGCGGTAAATTCAGCAGCAACAATTATAAAACTTCCGGCGGCCTCCACGGTGTCGGCTCTAGTGTCGTCAATGCTCTCAGCGTCGATTTCCGCGTCAAAGTCCAACGTGATGGCGGCATCTTCGAACAAAGATATTGTCAAGGGGTTCCACAAACCCAAGTCACACGTACAGGAAACAGCCGACTGACAGGCACACAAATCTTTTTCCGCCCAGATCCCGAAATCTTTCCCACCGTTAAATTCGATACAGAACTCATCCGAGAACGCCTCGAAATCAAGGCTTATCTCATCAGCGGCCTCGAAATCACTTACGACGACCGCGTCAACGGCACCAACGAAACCTTCTGTTATGCCGGCGGACTCAAAGACCTCATCGGACACCTCGTCGAAGGGGCCAACACAGAAATGATTCAAAGTGAACCCTGTACCATGAGCCGCGACGATGCCGGACAAGGACGCTTTGATATCGCCTTCTGCTGGTGCGATAAAAATAGAGAAATCACACACAGCTTCGTCAATGCCATCCCTACCCCAGACGGCGGCACACACGAAGGCGCCATGCGCGACGGCATCCAACGTGCCGTCAAAACATATATGGAAACGCATGAACTGATTCCGCGCGGTGTCGCCATTATGCTCGAAGATATCCGCGAAGGACTCTTTGCCGCCATCAGCCTCTTCATCTCAAATCCCCAATTCCAGGGACAAACCAAAGGAAGACTCGGAAACGTCGATATCCGCACATGGATATCCAATGCCGTCAAAAATGAAGCCGAAGCCTTCCTCAATTCACATCCAAAAGCCGGAAAATCTATCGCTGAAAAAATTGTTTTGGCCGCCAGAGTACGCCAAGCTGCAAGACAAGCCGCACAAAATGTCATGCAAACAGGCAAATCCTCTAAAAAATTTAATCTCCCCTCAAAATTAACCGATTGTTCTTCAGAAAATCCACGCGAACGTGAACTCTTCCTCGTCGAAGGCGATTCCGCAGGCGGTTCGGCCAAACAAGGACGAGATAAACGCATTCAAGCTGTCCTTCCCCTGCGCGGAAAAGTACAAAACACAGAAACGGCAAGCGCCGGAAAAGTCCTCCAAAATAAAGAACTTTCCGATATCGCCAATGCCCTCGGATGTTCCATGGGCAAAGATTGCACTCTCGACCACCTCCGTTATCACAAAGTCATCATACTCGCCGATGCCGACAGCGACGGACATCATATTTCAACACTGCTTTTGACCTTCTTCTACCGTCATCTGCGCCCCCTCATCGATGCCGGACACGTCTATATCGGACAGCCGCCACTCTTCCGCGTCGATATCGGAAAAAAAACATATTGGGTACTCGATGAAAAAGAACGCGATGCACTGCTCAAAAAACACAACAAAAAAATTGAAGATGTCCAAATCTCACGTTTCAAAGGACTCGGCGAAATGATGCCACAAACCCTGTATGACACCACACTTAATCCGGCTACACGACATCTCCTGCGTGTCGAAATTGCACCAGGTGACGAAGAAACCACAGAAACTGTCGTCTCCGAACTCATGGGAAACGATCCTAAACCACGTTTCAATTTCGTCATGGCTCATGCCGAAGAAGCCGCAGACCTCGATTTCTAGTCACGGCAAAATTTGCATAATCGTGGCACTTTTTTCTGCTCATCACGCGCCCACTCGGCGCGTTTTTTTATCATAAATTCATAACAGCAAAAATTTCACAAACGACAAACTCATAAACAACGGCAAAACAGACAAAAAAGACACAAACGCCATCAAAATAACCCTATTGATGCTCTCTGATGAAATTTAAATTCTTGGCACATATTCTGCATTAACTCAAACCAGGAAAAATATCGGTCAGGATGACCCTAAAAGAAAACAAATCCTAAACTGAAGGAGAAAATATCATGTCGAAACTGAATGCTTGTTTACTCGCTGGTGCTTTAACACTTCTTCCGGCCAGTGCCATGGCCGAAATCTCACTCGCCGATATGGTCGAACTCGACGCTTCTCTGAGCATTGATGAATCTTTAGATTTCGATCTCAACAATGACGCCGATATCGCAAGAGGTCGCGGTCCTGTCCGACCCTCTCATCATGGTCATGCAGCACCTCCGCCTCAACGACATACCAAAACCGTCACGCGCTATCGTACAAACGTCCGTCCGCGCAGAGTCGTGCGCCCCGTCGTCGTCGTTGAACAGCACTCCACCGTTGTCGTCGATACCACTCCTTCAACCTACGTCCCCAAAGTCGGCTCCACCTTCGGTTTAGGTGTTCGCGGTCTCGGTATCTTCCCAGGCATTGGCACTAATTCAGAGACAGATTGGGGATTTGGCTATTATTTAAAATGGCGTCCTTCACGTTGGGTTTCGCTCGAATTCATCAACGATTTTATTTTCAATAGCAATGAGGATTACAAAATTCCTTTCGTCTTTGGGCTCCGTGGACACATCTTCGACTACGGTTCGCTTGATGTCTATGCTGTCGCCGCTGTTACCGCAACGATGGAAGATTATGACTATGAATACTCGGAGTATATTGGCGGTCAATTCGGTGGCGGTGTCAGCATCCTGCTCGGCGCCTTCGAACTCGGCGTTGATGTCCGTTACACCATAGACAATGGTTATAAGGGATATCATGAAGACGATACAAAACACGGCGTATTGTTCAGCTTGAACCTCGGTCTTGGCTTCTAAACGCTGACAGCTTTTTAAACCTTAAGCGCGTTTCTAACAGAGACGCGCTTTTTTTTTGCACCCTGCTATGGCACAGCCATACGCACAGAAAAAATTTCTCACGACTGCTGCCATTCTCCACAATGCGGAAAAAACCTGATGCACTGCGCTCATTAAAGCAAACACAAGTGCCTGCCCTGATTTCTCGAAATCACATCCATTCTGCAGCAAAATAACATCAACAATCAGCACCGCCAAACCTACACCCCCGTAAGTCCTCAAGCTGAATTCCAAGCCGCTTTTGAGTTTTCGGCACGGCAAAATTTGCAATCTTGTGGCACTTTTCTCCATTTATGCCCCCACTTCTGATACAGATTTCGTCACAAATCATCATCCACCCCAAAGAATAATTGAAAATTAACACAACAAACGTCTTAAACACATCCACCCACACAAACCCACACAAAACCACACAAAGTTTCTCCCGACATCGACAACAAAGTCTTGGCACAAATCATGCTTTTAGCTCATTTCAAGAGAAAACTGGGACAGTTCGCTCCCGCCCTCAAGAAATACCTCAATCGAAGGAGAAACCATCATGTCGAAACTCAATGCTTTATTACTCGCCAGTGCACTAACCCTTCTTCCGGCCAGTGCTATGGCTGAAATATCTCTTTCGGATATGAGCGATCTCGATGCATTGCAAAGCATGAACGAATTCCTCGCACTCGATTTCCAAAATACCAGCACCTTTGCAAGAGGTAACCCTCACCATGCAGATCGTCCACGTCATGAACACCCAAACAGGCACCATCACACAAACTTCCGTCCAAGAAGACCGCACCACGTCGTCGTTGAACATCACGATGTCGTTGAATATGACTACATCGTCGAAGATCCAGCATACGGCTACACCCCTGACACCCCTGAATTCGGTTATGTCTATGGCTTAGGCCTCCGCGGTGCCGGCTTAAAAAGCTACGAAGACGAAGATGTCATCTTCTGGGGAGGCGGATGGTATTTCAAATATCGTCCTGTACGCTGGATTTCATTCGAAGTCGTCAACGATTTCCTTTTCACAAGTGAGGGGGATTACAAAATTCCTATAGCCTTTGGTCTTCGTGGACATATTTTTGATTACGGTTCGCTTGATGTCTATGGTGTTGCCGCATTAACGACTACATTGACAGATGGCGATGACGGAACCCCATTTGATACGTTAATGGGCGGACAATTCGGTGCCGGTATCAGCATTTTCCTCAGTGCCTTCGAACTCGGCGTGGATGTTCGCTATACACTTGATGCTAACATCATGGAAGGCAATGTCGAACACGGCATCCTATTTAGCTTGAACCTCGGATTCGGCTTCAATCCTTGATATCCATACCCATCAGCGCGTTTCAAACAAAGACGCGCTTTTTTTATGTGCCCTGCTATGGCTTGCGCCATACGCAGGGCTTTTCTGTGCTATGGCTGCGCCATACGCACAGAAAAGAATGCAAGTCCCCATGGTGAGTTTCAAGGGGCTTGAGCCCCTTGGCATGGTGTGGGGCAAAGCCTCACCAAAACTCCCCTTATGCTTTGCGACCGAAGGTTAAGGCTGTTTCGCCTTCGTGCCAAGTTGCCGTAATGACGGCACCTTCGGGATAATCTTCCGAGAGCAGGAGGGTTGAAAGTGGCTCTTGGATATAATCGATGATGGCTTTTTGGATGGGACGCGCACCAAATTCGGGCTGATAACCGGCATCCACGAGGAAATCTTCGGCAGCTTTGTCGATTTCGAGCTTGAGACCACGACCGGCAAGCAGCTTATGAATACGTTTCATCTTGAGCCCGAGAATGCTGCGGATATTCTCCTTAGACAGAGAATTGAAGATGATTTTGCCATCGATACGACCGAGGAATTCGGGACGGAAATGACCTTCCAGGGCTTCCATCACCTTGGTTTTCATCATTGCATGATCTGTACGGATATATTCGAGGATATAACGTGCACCCAAGTTACTCGTCATCACGACAATGGTATTTTTAAAGTCTACGACCTGACCTTTGGAGTCTGTCAGACGACCATCATCGAGCAGCTGCAAGAGAATGTTAAACGTATCAGGGTGAGCTTTTTCGACTTCGTCAAAGAGCACAACAGCATAAGGTTTTTCCATGATGGCATTGGTGAGCACACCGCCGTCTTCGTGACCAACATAGCCAGGAGGCGAACCAATGAGCTTCACAGCCGCATGTTTTTCCATATATTCGCTCATGTCCAAACGGACGATGGCGGATTCATCGTCGAACAGGAATTCAGCCAAAGCCTTGGCAAGCTCGGTTTTGCCGCAGCCGGACGGCCCGAGGAAAATGAAGCTGCCAATGGGACGGTTGGGATCCTGAAGACCAGTGCGCGAACGGCGAACCGCAGAGGCAATCTGCTTGACGGCATGATCCTGACCAATCACGCGTTTGCCAAGGTTGTCTTCGATGGCAAGGATCTTGGCTTTTTCGTCTTCCATCATCTTGGATACGGGAATACCGGTCCATGTCGCGACAGTATCGGCGATTTCATTGGGACCCACAGACGATTTCACGAGACGCGGTTTGCCGTCCATGCGAGCTTCGAGAGACTTGAGATTGGACTGAAGATCGAGAAGACGGCCATAGCGAATGTTTTGTTCACCAACGATATCGCCACGCTGACGGCATTGTTCCATGTCTGCGGTGGCACGTTCAATGGCACTCTTGATTGCCGTAATTTCGGCAATCGCTTCTTTTTCAGCTTTCCATTGGCGTTTGAAGTTTTCAAGTTCTTCCATTTTGATGCGAAGTTCATTTTCCAGCTCGACCCGGCGCTGGGCATCCACAGCAGACTGTGATTTGGCCAATGCCGAAAGTTCGGTGCGAATTTCGCCAATGCGATCGTTAATCTTTTCCCCAGCTTCGGGGATAGAATCGAGTTCCATGCGCACTTTGCCAGCCGCTTCGTCAATGAGATCAACGGCTTTATCAGGCAAAAAGCGAGTGGTCAGATAACGTTTGGACTGTGCCACGGCTGCCGATACGGCTTCATCGGTAATGGGGACGCCATGATGAACTTCATAAATCGATTTAATCCCCAGCAACATGCGTGTGGCTTGTTCTACAGTCGGTTCTTCGACAGAAAGCACATGGAAAATGCGATCACAGATCGGTTTATCATCAAAGACTTTTTTCTGATCTTTGCTGCTGGCAGTTGTAATCACCATCAGTTCCCCGCGCGTGAGGCGCGGTTC
>JAGBXG010000224.1 GCA_017629415.1 Pseudomonadota bacterium
AAAACGTTCACGGTATTCGACGGTTAAGGGAAAAAAATCCTGATCCGGATTTTCGGCACCGGCAACGACAGTGACAAGCAGAACGGCTTTGCCGCAACGCAGCACGACGCTGCCGTTGGTTTGCGGGGCCCAGAGACCTGTTTCAAAACTAAAATGGCGATTCTGAATCTGAAGATTGAATGGCATGGAAAATCCCTGAATTTCAAAAAAAATGAAATGACACGCAAAACTCAGGTCTTTTTTAAGCCTGAGCAACTGATGCTTGTATCGCATTTCACTCGGCTTTGTGAAACGAAATGGCGTTTTTCTAAGATGTTGCGCAGAGTTCTGAAATTTGAGCTTAAGCCTGCATTTTTTTGGATAAGATTCTTTATTTTTGATGAAAAAAAGAATAACACATGGGTTTATAAACAGGTCGATTGTGTGGCTATAATGTGGATAGCCCTCAAAAGACCAACAATGGAGGAGTCATTATGGCGACTTATACCGTGAAATCAGGGGATACGCTGAGTGCTATCGCTGCAAAGTATGGTGTCAAGGGTGGTTATCAGGCTTTGGCCAGTTACAATGGCATTTCAAATCCGAACAAACTGAGCGTGGGTCAAAAACTTCAGATTCCTGAGTCTGGTTCTTCTTCGAACAAGACTTCCGGTCAGACCTCGTCCAACACGTCCAGTTCGACGAAATCGTCAGGCACTGTCAAAGTGACGGCATCTGCGTTGAATGTCCGTAAAGGTCCCGGCACGGGGTATGGCATTTTAGGCACTTTGGGTAAGGGGAAACAAGTCAGCTACAGCGAAGAGAGTAACGGCTGGCTCAAGATTTCCTACAATGGTCAGAATGGCTGGATTTCAAAAACGTATACGAGCAAAGTTTCGGATACCACAGCCAAACCTGAAACCAAGCCTGAAACCAAGCCCGAGACGAAGCCTGAAACATCGACAACGGGCAAGACAATGTATGTGACGGCAAACAGTCTGAACGTCCGCAAAGGTCCTGGCACCAATTACAGTGTGGTGGGTTCGCTCAAGAGCGGTAAAGAAGTATCTGTGATCAGCACTTCGAACGGCTGGGCCAAAATCAACTTCAACAGTGGCGTGGCTTATGTCAGCGAACAGTATCTGTCGAAATCGAATCCTTACGATTTCTCCAATGTCTCGACGGAAGGCGTATTCAATTTAACGCCCGAAAAATTGGACAAAGTCGCTTCCGGTGCCAAGAAATATTATTCAGAACTTGTGAATTCGATGGCGGTTGCCGATATTACGACTAAGCTGCGTGCTTGTGGGTATGTGGCTCAGCTGGCGCATGAGAGCGGCAATTTCTATTATATGGAAGAAATTGCCAGCGGCGCGGCTTATGAAGGCCGTAAGGATTTGGGCAATACCGAGCCTGGCGACGGCAAGCGGTTCAAAGGTCGCGGGCCGATTCAGATTACGGGACGTGCCAATTATACGCAGGCTTCGAAAGATTTGGGCATTGACCTTGTCAATCATCCCGAATGGGCTTCAAAACCTGAAATTGGCTTTAAACTGTCGGCATGGTACTGGAGAACCAGAAACATCAACAGATATTGCGACAATGATGATATCGTCGGCATGACCAAAGTCATTAACGGCGGTACCAACGGATTAGCGGATCGCAAAGCCTATTACAGCAAAGCTAAACAACATTTCTAAGATTTTAGAATGTGATGAAAGCCGGCCTTTGAGCCGGCTTTTTTTATGATGAATCAAATAAGCTCTTTGGAATCCACCATGGATTTGACGTTTTTCGCAGGTTAGACAGATACTGTTTCTATGCGTTTGAGGACGGAATGGGATTCTGTATTTCATGCCGCTTTTTTTGCTGCACAGCACTTCATGAGTGATTTTCGACGTTGCGTACATCGAGGCATGCGCCTTGGGGATAATATGATGGCACGGCGTATGGAGGCGCAGAGCGCCGAAATAGCCGTGCGGCGCGGCGTATGGTGCTTTGCACCATAGCCGTGCGCAAAAAATAAATCTATTGATGAAATAGATAGAAATATGAAGTTTGGGATGATGATGGGGAAATGAAAAAGTGCTGTGATAGATAAAATATACAGGATTCAAATTGTTTGGGGGATGTCATTTGATGTACAATGTAAATTAGGAGTGTTTTGTATGATATAAATTCAACCATGGAGTCTGTGATGGCATTCAAAACGGCGGAAAAAGCGGAGAAAACGACAACGAAATCTTCCCAAAAGCAGCCTGAGACGACAAATGCGGCGATGGCGCAGCAGAAATCTTCAGATGAGAAGGGTGTGCAGGGACAGCAAAAAGTCCAGCTAGGTTCGATTCAGAATCAGGTTGAAGCATTGATGAATGTTTATAGCGGGAAGGCGTCCGAGGAAGACAAGGATATCGTGAGTGCGATTTTAGGTTTTCTGAATCGTCTTTGGTCTGCGATTACGTCTGTATTTAAGAAGGAGCCGGAGCCTCAGATTGACAAGGCACAGGTGCTTGAAAAGCTTGTGGAGATTTTCGGCTGCGAGGCGGATAGAACAAAGATTGCGGAAAACGGGGATTTGATGCGTCGTATTATGACGGAGTTGATTCCTGCGGATCGGAATACTGCGCTTGATTATCTCTATCGTGCGGTGGAGGATCCGGATCTTTTGATGGAAATCATCGATGTGCGGTTTGGCGTTCCCGTGATAAGCGGTGATGTCAAAACTTGGGAAAAGCTGGATGAGGAAACTAAGGCATTTGTGACAAGGTTGAAAGCTGAGCGCGATGCCGATCCCGATAAGAAGAAAGGTGCCGAACCGATTGCCTGGTCTGCGGCCGGTCTTCATCAGGTTTATGATGTTTATCTTTTGCTGCCTCAGGGTGACTTGGATATGATTCGTTGTCTGATGCACTGCAACGATAAACAGACTGGCGGTGCGGCCTGGGGATATACGAACCGTTCCACAGGTGTTTATTATGTCAATTACGTCGTAGGCAGCGAGCATCGGAAGCAGGAATTCAATAAGAGGGATGATGGCAAAGGCAAGGTGAATGGGCATATTGACCATTCGAAAGACACGCGCAACGGCATGATTATGATGAACATGACGACAGCGCATGAGCTGGGTCACGTGGTGGACGGCAACAGTGGATGGAAGCTTTCCGGCCCCGGCAGTTCGATGCGTCAGGTTTCGAAGTGGGAAGAAACGCCCGATGTGCCTGCAACCGTTGTCAGTGAAATGGAAAAAAGCATTGCGGGCGGTGCTTATGGCGGCAAATTGAATGCGGAAGAGCTTGAGATTGCGCGTAAGGCTGCAGTGCGTTATTTGGGAAGAGATCAGAGCAATTATACGAAATGGAATACTGCTGAAGTTGCGATGATTGTCGATATTAAAGATGTCGTGAAGGAAACAGGCAGCAAGGTCGATGTGGAAGATTTGGCCGATACATTGACCGACAGCAAAGATAATTCCAATTTGCTTTATCACTTGTGGCGCGGTCAGGCAGTCAATATGTCTTGTTATAATCATAATGATGCCATGCGCGGCATGAAACGTCCGTTCCATCAGGGGTATAGCGGTCAGCCCTGGTTCACGTTTGATAATAATGCCTGGAATGACAAGATCAGCTGTTATCAGTTCCGGTGTCCGAAAGAAGAGTTTGCCGAGACGTATGCTTCGTATCATGCGGCTCCGACGATAGGGAAACAAAAAGGTGAAAATACGCCGGCCGGTCTGCTGGCTTGGTTTGTGAAGGAAGGGCTTGGAGAGGCCATTCCGGAATCTGCAGGTCAAAAAGAAGAAGAAAGCGCCGGAAGTGCAGAGTGAGGTTGAGCATGAACCGCATGATGTTTGTCGTGGCTTTGGCGAATCTGGTGATTTTAGGCGGCTGCAGCGGAACATCCGGGATACGAACTGAAAATTCGGGGGGCGGAAAATCTCATGATATTTCAGTTCAGGTTCAATCGGATATTGATAGAGCAGAGGCAGGTGCGGCATCTGATAAAATGGATGCGGCATCTGACAAAATGGATGCGGCATCTGATAAAAGATCCGATGCATCAGAGGAAAATATGCAAGTTGACTTAAGTCAGGTGACAGAATTTGTATTGTTGCTTGCGGAAGAAGAAAAACGCGCTGAATATGAGAAAGCTGCAGCTGTGATTTTCAAAGAAAAAGGCATCAGCGGCAAAGTTGCTGAAGTCTCGATGCGGTTTGGACATTGGTTTTTGATTGAATTTGAGAATACTTTGGACAATCCGCCTTTAGATGATGATGTGTTCAATACAGCGTTTGTCGTCAATATGGCTGAAAATCGCATGGTGAGTGCCCATACCGGCGAACATGAGCTTTTCCATCGTGTGACGGAAGTCATTCCGCAGGTCAAGGCGCGTAAGCAGGAACGTCTGATCAACTTTATGACCGGCTTCGCCTGTGCCATTTTATTCCAGCATACGCGTTATGTCGGCAGTGATGGCAGTGAACAGACGTATGCGCCTGTGTTGGAGAAAAATCCCGAATCTTCCAAATTGACGTTTTATGTTGTCAAGCCGGGAACAGGCGTGGAGTATGAAAAACATGCGGTTGAAATTTCGGCTGATGGTGTCAAATATGATCCTGTCTGATATTTGGGATATGGGATGATGTCTGATTTACAGGATGATGTGCAGGATTTGGCGCAAAATGACGGGCTGACGGATGAAACGTTAGCCTTTTCTTCTGTTCGCGAGCGTTTTGAAGCGCTATGCAGCTTGCTCAAAGGATTGGCGTCACGTTATATCCGTGTGCACAGTACGCGTTTGCTGGATGAGAAGGGAAACCGTTCCGGTGGTGTGAGTACTCGCGAGCTGATGCATATTGCGGGGATACAGGAAGATATTTCTGGTGATGCGTGGTTAGATGCGCAGCAATTTCCTTCGTTTCAGGAGATTTCCGTGCAGCTGTGGCGTTTCAGGGCAGTGCTGGAACGTCGGATTGAGGCTTCCTATCATTTGGAACGTGCGGAATTTTTAGTTCCGGAAGCATTGCAGGCACAGTTTCAGCTGTCATCGGCTGAAATTTTGCTTTTGTGTGCTGTTGCAGCACCTCAGATAAATGCCGATATCTGTCGAATGTATCAGTTTGCGTCCGGTCTGAATTCGACGATTTTTCCGGGTTGGTTTTATGCCGATTTGCTGGCGGATGATGAAATATCATCGACAGACATTTTGGCGTTGCTTGAACCTTCTCGAGCCTTGCGCATGTATGCGCTTTTGGATGCCGGCAGGCAGACGGACTGGGGCAGTCTCACGCCTGTTTTGCAGGCACCTTTGAGTGTTCCGAATCGCATTGCGTCTTCTTTGGTGGGGATTCAGACTGACAATGCCATTGAATATGCCGAAATTTGGCATCCGAATGGTGAAATGCCGGAACTGATGTTTGAATCCGGCTTTAAAAAGCAGATTTTTCGTTTATTCCGTCGTGTCAAACCACGCTTGATGATGCTGGGCACAGACGGTTTCGGCCGGCGCAGTCTTGCACGACAGTATGCGGCATCCCAAAATCAGTGTACGCTGGAAATTGATTTTTCTCAGATCACGCCGGATGAATCGCCGAGCCGTCTGCTGGCGCTTGCTGGCCTTTGGTTCCGTGAGGCTCGGTTGTGCAATGCGGTCATGATTTTCCGATGCGGTTCTGTGTCTTCTGAAGTCAGGGCATTATTGGAGCAAATCAGCGGTCGTTTCAGGCAGATGCTTGAGCCGCATCCCGGTGCCGTAGTCATGATCGCCGAACGTGCGGATCATTTACTGAAAAAACTGTTCGGGAATGAAACAGAAATCTATTGTCAGACACCGCCGCGCAGTATGCAGCATGCTTTGTGGTGCAAGGCACTTGAGCCGTTTCTTGAAGCGGATGCATGTGAGCAGACAGCGGATTATATTGCGTCAAGTTATTGCCTGACGATGGGCGAGATTCAAAAGACGATTCAGGCCACGCGAGCCCGTCTGGCATCTGATGAAATCACAGGACCGGACCTGGCCGAAACGTTGCGGACCTCGCGAGGACAGGCATTGGAAGGTCTGGCCGATCTGAAGGCGACTAACCTTGGTTTGAATGATATCGTGCTCAGTCATGAAGCGCGTAAGACGATTCAGGAAATTCTCAACTATGCGCGATACTCTGAAACCGTGGCCAAGGATTGGGGATTTTCTCGCGTGTCATCAGCCACAGGTCTGAGCGTGCTGTTCTCAGGACCACCGGGGACAGGCAAGACGTTGACTGCAGGCGTTTTGGCGCATGAACTTCGGCGTGCCTTGTACGTTGTAGATATTTCGCGCGTGGTCGATAAGTATATTGGCGAAACCGAGAAACGGCTGGCGAAGATTTTTGATCATGCACAGGCAAGTCAGGCGATTTTGCTTTTTGATGAGGCCGATTCTTTGTTTGCCAAACGCACAAATGTCAAATCTTCCAACGACAGATATGCCAATCTTGAAGTCAATTATTTGCTTCAGCGCCTGGAAGCTTATCAGGGCGTCTGTATATTGACGACAAATCTGGCGGATTCGCTCGATGAGGCATTGGCAAGACGTATTCAATTCAAAATCGCCTTCCCCATGCCAGACATACCTGCGCGTGCCCAGCTTTGGGAGTTTCTCCTTCCTCGCAAGGCTCGTCAGGATAACATTGATTTCATGCGCTTGGCCGAAGGCTTTGAAATGAGCGGCGGACATATTAAAAATGCTGTTTTCCGTGCCTGTATAGCGGCGGCATCGAGCCAGAAACAGGTGGATACCGAGATGCTTTGGGATGCCGGTGTGCACGAGTATCGCGAAATGGGGCATGTGATTCGCGATATTGATGAGGACGAGAGATACGAGGAATCGTGGTGATTTGAGTGGATTGGGGGCGCGGCTATTTCGGCCTTTGGCCTTCATACGCCGGCCCTG
>JAGBXG010000225.1 GCA_017629415.1 Pseudomonadota bacterium
CCTGCGTCCTCCAGACCACACAAATACAGCATATTGGAATGCGGACGATAAGCATAATCCTGATCACCGGTTTTATGAGCAGGTGCAGGATTCATAATAATGGCGACTGATTTGGGCGGAAGTGCAGCCGAAAGCGCTTCACGCCGTTTGCGATAATTCATGCTGATTTCTCCAATCTTATGTTTTGTGGTGCTCTGCCCCACGGCATACACAAAGTTCTTTGGGGGCTCCACCCCAAAACCCGCCAAGGGGCTGTTCCCCCTGGAACCCACAACAGATTCACGTTTCTTGTAAGTCTGATGCGTACGGATTGCAGACGCTTAGGGGCGAAATAGAACCCTATATTCCATTCCGATGTCCTGCAGCACAACATTTCGTGAGTGATTTGCGACTTTGCGTAAACCATGAGCGTGGGGGGAGACCCGATGATTACAGCAAAAACTGAATTAGGCTTTATCCGTTTCAGAATCAGAAATTTCTTCAGCTTCAGCAGCTTCGGTTTCATTAGCTTCAGCTTCAGTGCCTTCGTTTTCAGCGGCATCCGAGGCATCCGAAACAGTTGCTTCAGCATCTATGGTTTCTGCGGGTGCTTCTGAATACAATTTTTCACCGGAGGCATCGAGACCAGCCTTTTGAGCCTGCATAGCCTGGAGCTTGATGATATTCTCTTTGACGAAAGTTTCCATGCGTTCTTTCATTTCACCGGCTGTGGGGAAAGGTTCGCCGGCCAATTTTTTGTCGATAAGTTCGACATAGAATGCGGCCACAGGCTGACCTTTTTCGGCATCGGCAGCAAAGAACGCGCGCGCATCGTCGATCATCGTTTTTTCTTTGTCTTTATCGCCGAGTTTTTCGCAAATTTCTGAATATTGCAGCTGCACCATAGCGCGTTCCGGCCCCTTGAGCTCTTCGAGCATATCGTCCAGGAATCGCGTGGACTCCGCAAGTATGTCATTGCGCTTAGATTTTTTATCGAGCTTTTCAAAAACATCGGCCAGTTGTAAGCAGACAGCGATATGCGGCTCACCAGTGGTATTGGCGCGCATAGCTTCAAGCAATTCAACGGCACGTTCGAGGTTTTCGTTTTTCTTGATATAGATGGCTGCTGCTGCCATGGCTGCGTTCTGATTGAACGACAGTTTTTTGGTCTGCGGATTGACCTGCCAATGAAGTTTATTGACCATTTCATAGCTGGCAAGGGCTTTATCTTCGTCGCCGCTTTCGAGATACAGACGCGCGGCAAGGCCGTGAACAGAGGGATCTTGAGGCAAGCGAGCAACGAGTTCTTCCGCTGCAGGAATGCCGGATTCGAAATCGCGGGAGAAAAGGCCGTGCTGGGCAATACGCACGAGGATTTGGACGTTGTCTTCGTCCATATCGTAAGCGGCCTGCAAAACTTTTTCGGCCAGCGGGAAATTCTTGAGCGCCCAAAGAGCTTCCACGCGAAGCAGTTTGACATCGACATCTTGTCCCAGCTGATCCGCTTTGGTGAGCAATTTTTCGGCTTTATTGACCTCACCTTTGCCCAAATAGGCACGGCTGAGCTCTGTCATGACCAAAACATCGTTTTCATGTTCTTTATAAACAGCTTCAAGCCCAGGAACGGCCGTATTGAGATCGCCTTCCTGCAAAGCCACCCAAGCCGCTTTAAATTCTTTGCCGAGTTCATCGCAATGCTGTGCTTTTTCAAACGAAAGCGATGAAACATACAAATTCCATTTGTCATCCAAATCAAGCGAATGAACTTGGTCTTCGCCTTCTACGCGGACATCTTCAAGCTTATCTTCGGCTTCTTTTTCGTAATCTTCCTCTTTCAAAGCATTGAGTGCATCACGTTCCTCATCCGTCTGAGCATGACGCGCCGCCAAATCAAACGCGTTCTGAGCCGCATTTGTATTGCCAACTTTGAGGTATTTTTTCGCATTGTCATAAGCGCGCTGGTAAATGAGATGCGTCAATTCTTTCTTTTTAGCTTCTGCAGCATCTTTCTCTTCTTGGGTTGCAGCTAATGCCATGGCTTTTTTTACACATGCCATAGCTTCGCCGAAATCCTGTTTGGTTATCATTTCATCACATTTATTTAAATAATACTGACAATCACGATGAAACAGTTTGTCCCAAAGCCCCATTCGGTTTTCCTCCCAAAGATTTGCGCTGAACGCGTTTATAAAATGTTTTAAACATCAATCTGTTTGCAGCAAAATTCAAAAAATTTGCACGCAAAATGGCGCGCAACATAACAGATTGAAGGTTTTGCGTCTATTTTTCTATTTTTTGCCTGCGCTATGGCTGACGCCATACGCGCCAGGCTCCGCGCTATGGCTGACGCCATACGCACGGAGTATGAGATTGGGGCTTTGCCCCAAACCCCACCAAAGGGCGCTGCCCTTTGGAATCCTGCCAAGGAGCTAAGCCCCTTGGAACCCACAATATGAGACAAATTTTGTCTGTTTACAGCTTTTTCTTCGAACTTCCGTAAAAGAGAAACTGGGAGAAAAGGGCACGACAATACGATTACAGCACGAGGGAAGGTGCGGAGTAAACGCGAGCCCCGAGTTCTTGATCCAGCATATAGAGACCTTTGGGATCAGAGCCAAAGAGTTCCATTTTCTTGACGAGATCGGTGGCATTGACTTCTTCTTCGCCTTGTTCTTTGACGAACCAATCGAGGAACTGCATGGTGCGGAAATCGCGGACATTGTAAGCCGCATCATAAATGTCATTAATCAGGCTGGTCACATAGCGTTCATGGGTTAAACCAGCTTCAAGGACGGCCATGTTGGATTCAAAATCCGAAGTCGGCGCATCGATGGCTTCAAGTTTGACAGAAACATCATTGTTCTGGAGATATTTCAAAAAGAGCATGGCATGATCGCGTTCTTCTTGAGCTTGAATCATGTACCAGTTGGCAAAACCATTTAATCCGGCATCCACAAAGTGATTGGAAAACTGCAGATAAAGATAGGCAGAATACAGTTCTTTAGTGACCTGGTTTTTTAAGAGTGCAATGACTTTTTCGTTCAACATGGGAAATCTCCTTAGGAATGGTCAATGAGGATATGTCAGAGCAATGCAAATTTGCATTGCTTATCCGACGTAATGAAACACATAAATGCCAAGATTTAATTCAGCAGCTTTGCGCACTACGGCAGCAAACTGCCCAAAAGCATTCAATGCATCGACAGGAAGCCTCGAGGCTCGATGCAAATCTTTTGTCAAAATATGCCCCGAAAGAAGGTTATTGAAAGCAGCCTGATAAATTTTATCGAATTTAATACGCTGTGAAAGCTGACTCTGAAAATCCTCTGACAAACGTTCGGAGGGCTCAAAAGCCATGCAAATATCTTCGAATATTTTTTTATGTTGTGCAGCCATCAAATCCAAAAACAAGCATTCGTGGATGGCCTGTTCAACGGCAGCCGCAAATATTTTGGTCTGTTCGGCATTAGCCAAAGCAAACGGATGCTCCGTCAACCTGTCGGCATCGTGCACATGATTTTGCAGCGGAAAAACAGATTCTGAAGGAAATCCAAGCCAGGGAAAGCTGACACCGTGAACGAAATCATACATATCACGGTTCAATGCCGTATCGCGAGTGGCAAAATGCGGGCCGTCCAAAGTCATTCCCAGAGCCAATTTGACACTTGCTAAAAAAGTCTCCTGTTCAAAACTCACAGGCGTAGGCAATGCCGCTTGTGCTTCAGGCAAAAGCAATCCAAAAATAGCCGCCGAATCACGGATCAAAGTCATGACCACTTGCAAACGCCAATAATCGGTCAAGGCATTCAGCTCTACGGCTTCCCATGATTTGGGCTGTGCCCCCTCCAAACTTTCCAAATAATAGAGATACCGCTGACAAATATCATCGAGTTTCCGGCATCCCTCATAAGCTTCACTCATGGCGATGGCTGTGACAATGCTTTCTACAAGCTGACGCAAAGGTTCGTCGTCACGCCGCAAAGCAAAGCTCATCAAAGCCGGCTTAAAAAGCCGCTCATACAGCTCAGTATCTATCACACCGACAAGCGTTTTCAGCTGAAGCTCAGGCGATTTCTCCGGCTCCGGTACCTCCACCACAGGATCTGCCACAGGCAATTCAACAGAAGAAGATGGAGGATACTTAGAAGGTTTCTGTTTTTTATGCTGTAACCCTTTGGATTTATTATTCTTTTTTGCCATCCTCACGCCTCCATCATACGATTTTATTCTGGATCCGAAGTCGTATGCAAAATTCTTTCAGGGCTCCGCCCACCCCCTTCCAAGGCACGGTGTACGCAAAGTTCTTTTGGGGCGCCGCCCCAAACCCCCCCAACGGGCTCAGCCCCTTGGAACCTGCAATGGATTTGACGTTTTTGTGAATGAGCTTAGCAGC
>JAGBXG010000226.1 GCA_017629415.1 Pseudomonadota bacterium
CCCCCCCCCCCCCCCCCCCCCACCCAAGACCACCCAAAAGCCCCACAAAAAAGCTCAAACTCATGGCTTCAAGACAGATGGCGAGGACAAATAGGCATCCAAAGTGTCATCATCGGCATCCATGCTGATTGAAGTTCCATCCTCTTGACCGCGTTTCCAAATGGCTTTTCGAATACTGTCTGTCAGCGGACGGCTGCCAACTGGAGCCGTTTCCAATCCGTCAATACGCGTTACCGGCATCAGGCCGCAGGCTGTACCCGTAATAAAAACCTCGCGGTGTTGCCCGATGAAGTCTGTCGGCAGCATGGCATCATCTTCGATGACTTTAAATCCAAGATGGCGAGCTGTGTCTATGACCAAATTACGCGTCAGGCCGATCAGGGCATAACGTGCAGCAGGCACTTTGAGGACGGGATGATTGTCTATCATTTCAGCCACAAAAATATTGTCAGCTGTCGCCTCTGCCACATAGCCGTCATTGGTCAGCATCAATGTTTCGAGTGCCCCTGTTTTCTCGGTCTCTAAAAGCGCAAGAACATTGTTGAGGTAATTGTTCGTCTTGATATTCGGATCGAGATGATGCGGATCATTGCGGCGCATGTGCCGGGCTATAGCCACATCTATGCCATATTCATAATGTTCTTTCGGATAAAGCAAAACCGATGAAAAAACAATGTAAAGCGTTGATGCCACGCATTTGACAGGACTGACACCAAGATTTCCGATACCGCGCGACAATACAGGTCTAAAATAGCCTCCTGTACCTTCTGAACCCAGCGATTCACGGCAAAGACGAAGCATAATTTTGCAAAGCTCTTCACGTGAATAAGGGAATTCTAAACCCAGTCGTGCCGCCGAAGCCAGCCAACGATCCACATGTTCTTTGAATAAGAGAATGCGGCGGCCATCAATCCGAATCCCTTCAAACACAGCATCTCCATAAAGATTGCCATGATCCAGAGGGCTCAGGCTTGCTTCATTCAATCGAAATATGCCATCACGACGTTCAAGCCCACAAGATGCATCCTGAAAACTCCGAAGCCCCGGACGTTCCATACAAACCGGCGTAACCCCAGAAATATAAGGCATGCTTAAAAAAACCCGGGTGCGTTCCAAAGACCCGAGCAACTCACGTACTGTCTCTTCTGATTTCAGTTTCATTCTCAATTCCTGTTCATGCCGTCATACTTTGACCATGTATCTTTCAACGCATACAACGGCAAAACAGATCTCCTATCACACAAAAACATGCTCATGCGACATACAAATATCACGGATCAGCAGCTTGTGCTGAACTCGGCCATTCCAGACCTCGCGCTTGAGTTCCCCCACGACATGAAATTCCCCTTCAGCCATTTCTGCTGCCGTCATTGGCGCAGAAAACCAAAGGCATTTTAAATCACACGGCGTATCTATCACACAAGCACTCAAATGTTTTTCTTTGAGCACACGAACATCACGAAAACGCACATTTTTCAGGCAAATCAGCGGTGTATTATTCTGACAGCCACACGGTTCAAGACGGCTTAAATCTTCAAACAGTTCAAATGTCACCTCTGCAGGCTGTAAACAAAGCGCGACATCTGTCACCTGCGTCTCGACATCCCCATTGAGCTGCTGCATGGCATTTTCCCAAAGCCCAACACAAAATGCCTCCAGCGATTCTGCAGGACCGGAAAAACCAGCTGCGGCAGCATGACCGCCATATTTCGTCAAATACTGCGAAACAGATGTCAAAGCCTTCACGGCATGAATGCCCGGAGTTGAACGTACACTGCCCGTCATCATATCGCCTTCTATTGTCGCTACTGCCACAGGTCGATGCAGCAACTCCTTAAGACGGCCCGCCACAATACCCGAAACACCGCTGTGCCAATCCGCCGAAACAGGCAGGGCCACAACCACAAACGGCGCATTCGAATCCCCAACTTCAGCCACAGCTCGCGCAACCATGGCTTCCTGAATACGCTGCCTGTCGCCATTCATGGCATCCAGTTTGGCTGCAAGCCCCTGAGCCTGCACACGATTATTCGCCTGAATCAAATCAATAATCAATGTCGCAGATGCCAAACGACCCGCCGCATTAATTCGCGGTCCAATGCTATACCCAATATCAGAACTCGAAATCGTTCCTCGCGACATTCTCGAAACGTTTAAAAGCGCTTCAACACCGGGTTTATGGGCATCATGGTTCAATGCATCCAGTCCAAGCGTCACAATTTCGCGATTTTCGCGCTCGCGCAAAGAAACAATATCAGCCACCGTGCCCAAACAGGCCAATTTGGCTAAACTCCGCAATAGACCTTCGTATTTGGGATGTTCCTTTAACATGGCCTGCGCAAACTTAAACGATATTCCACAAGCCGCTAAAGCTTTATTGGGATAGGAACATCCGGCCTGCGGCGGACAAAGCACCGCATAAGCCGAAGCCGGCACTCCGGCACCAGGCGGTAAATGATGATCCAAAACAATCACATCGATACCGCATGATTTGGCATGGGCAATCGAAGCTTCATCACGTACGCCGATATCCGCCGTCACAATCAGCCGTATGCCATCTGCAGCCGCTTTTTCAGCGGCTTTCATTGAAAATCCATAGCCTTCATCCTGACGATCCGGAATATGAAAACTGACCAAAGAATGACCGCAAATCTTTAAGACAGCTTGCAAAATCAATGAACTCATGGTGCCGTCTACGTCATAATCGGTCACCACGAGAATCGGTTCTTTATCCAAAATGGCACGACGAAAACGCTCAACCGCACGTTCCATCCCAAGCATCAGCATCGGATCATGAAAATCTTTCGCCGACGGCGATAAAAATGACGCCACTTCATCCCCGGCCGAAAGCCCAATCAAGGCACAGCACGCCGCAAGCTCACGCGATAACCCGTTCTCACGCATCATCTCTTCAATCTGAACTTCATCTGGAGCATAATGCCAGTAAGCACCACACCGTGATAACGTCAATGACTCTGTCTGTAATGTCGTCATAGATTCATCTCCTGATTTCGGCAGCCTGCCTTTTTTCAAAAAATACGGCGAACTTGCAAACGCCGCGCTCTTTATTGCTTTCATTTCAGTATTGCCAGATAATTTTATTGCTTTGGGGCTCCGCCCCAAACCCCGCCAAAGGGGCTGAGCCCCTTTGGAATCCCACCATCATGGGCGTTTTTCGTGGGTTGGACGGGTACTGGTGACTCACGTTTTGGGGCGAAATGGGAACCCTGTATCCCATTCCGCTTAGGTAAGCTTTAACAATTCATGAATGCTGATGGTTTTTGGCCGCAGAAATGCTGATGTTTTTTTGGCCGCAGAATAGATGGAATTTCGAGGAAGCAAGGCAAACACTCGAGTTTGCTTTGACGAGCGCAGCGAATCAGGTTTCTCTCCATTTGGGAGAGAACGCCCGAAGGGCGATAGAGAGGTCGCAGTTGACAAAGAAGTTGCGCGGCGTATGTCAGGACGTTTCTTGAAACGTCCTGACATAGCCTGAGCGCGCGGTGCGTATGGAGGCTGCAGGCCGACATAGCACGCGCCAACTGGCGATCCAAAAGCTTGCCCCCAAAGATTTTAAACCTTTTTTGTCGCAAACTATGATGTGAACGACATCATGAGGATTTATGAGGATACGACAATTACTCCATTCAGATTTTTGGCATCCTGTCAAAGCCGTTTATGGAAAAATTTCAAATGAGGATTGGATCCGATCCATGGCTCTCGTTCTGGCTGGCCCAGCACACTGGCCAAATCTGCTCCGGGAAGGCGCACAAGTCATTGCGCGTTATCAGCATACTGAGGATACGCATATGATTCATCCCTGGTCAGAGTTTTGGCAAAACTGCCAAATTCTTTCGAACACCGTACAGCCTTGCGCTGCTTTTTTTCCTGCCGAAACCATCAAACATCATCTGCCCCTTTGGCAGGTCAGGCGCACGGGATGGACTCGTGTGATACCTGCCTATCAAAATGGCACAAACATAGCCTACCAGGTGGAAAATGTTGCTCAGCACAGCTATAAAACCGCACTGCTGGCATCAGCGTTATGCCCAGCCCATCGCATAGATGCCTTTGTGATGGGCATGATTCATGATTTGGCCGAAATTCAAATCGGAGATATTCCCCCTGCACAAGTCAAAGATAAAGCCCAAAAACATGCCGAAGAACGACGCGCTTTTCGAAGGCTTATGGCCGATTCTGAATGCTCGGCCGAAACCGCCGAACGGCTCATCGCCCTGTTCGACGCATATACCTTTGACAATACGGATACCGCCCACATCGTCCATATTGCGGACAAACTCGATATGGCCCTTCAGGCACTTTTTTATGAAGATATGCATCACATAGACCTCCAGGAATTTTTGGATTCTGCCCAAAATATCATAGAAAACTCTCCGGCATTTGCTGCAATACGCACCACGTGGCACGTTTGATACCCGTGTTATGCCATCCTCAAACCCATTGTGACGATTTTTTATGAAAATTCTTATTACCGGCGTCGCCGGATTCATCGGCTCTCATCTGCTCTCATATTGCCTGCATGAAGGTCATACTGTCATTGGTATAGATAATTTTTTGACGGGAAAAATTGAGAATATTCAAGCGGTTATGCGCGAAAATGAGGTTTTTTCTTCACGTTTTATGCTGCACCGTGAGGACATTCGAAACCGCGAAAAAATGCTGGCATTGAGCGCCGGAGTTGACATCATTTTTCACGAAGCTGCCATCGGTTCAGTGCCTTGGAGCATCCAAGATCCTTTGCTGACTCACGAAACAAACCTGACCGGATTTTTAAACATTCTTGAAGCGGCTCGGACAAACCATGTCAAACGCGTCATTTATGCCTCCTCCAGTGCAGTATTTGGCAATGCCGTGGATGTACCCGCTATCGAAGGCCATGAAGGGGCTAGTCTTTCGCCTTATGCAGCTTCTAAATTCTCTCAGGAAATCTATGCACAGGCCTATGCCAGATGCTACGGCCTCGAAACGGTAGGCCTGCGCTACTTCAATGTTTTCGGCATACGCCAGGATCCCAACGGCGCCTACGCTGCCGTCATCCCCAAATGGGCTGCTGCCATGGCTGCCGACAAACCATGCACGATTTTCGGCAACGGTACATCTACACGCGATTATTGCCATGTCTCAAACATCGTTCAAGCCAATGCCTTAGCCATGACCGCCGATTTGAAACAGTTCGGCGAAAAAGGTATCGCACCTGCCTTCAACATTGGATGCGGCCAAAAAACATCCTTAATCGAACTCCACAAAGCTTTGGCACAAGCTTTTGAAGAAAAATATGGCATCACCGTCCGCAAGCCCGAGTTTCACCCCCCACGCATGGGCGATATCGAACACTCCATGGCCGATATTTCACGGGCAAAACGTATGCTCCAGTTTACCCCCCAAATTTCAGTGGTGCAGGGGCTCAAACTATTGATTGCACAAAGTAATTTTGACATAATCAAAAGTTTCTAAAAGCGTTTGCATCATTATCATGCACACTCTCATGATCATGCACACTCTCATGTGATAACGCACATCTTTCCACGCCTTTGATTTTTCCGCTTTACCCCTATTCCGGAGGATTTTTTCATGAAAAAGCATTGTTTGTTCGTCCTTGCTGCCCTCGCCATGTTCGGATGCTCAGAACCAGAGGGCAATTCCAATCCCAATTCGAATACAGGGACTTCAAAGTGTGGCGATGGCATTCTGAATAAAGCTGATGGTGAAGTTTGTGATACACTTATTCCGGTATCATGCAATGCCGTTGACAGCTCCAAAACATGGAAAGACGGCGGAAATGCCACGTGTGCCGCAGACTGCAAATCCATCTCCATCGGGACATGTGAAGAAATCCAAAATCTCTGCGGTACCGTTGATGCCAAATGCAATAAAGGCGACACCAAATCTTGCGCCGAATTTGACAGCACCAAAACTTGGAAAGACGGCGGAAATGCTACATGTGCAGATGACTGCGGCTCCTTCGTTATCGGCACATGCGTCGAAGAAACCTGCGGCAACACCATCCAGGATGTCGGCGAAAAATGTGATATTGCATTGGCATACACCTGCATCGCCTATAATCCGAATATCGAATGGAAACCCGGGGGCGTTCCCGTCTGTAAATCTGACTGCTCCGCTATTGAAATCGGCACTTGCGTCCCTGCCGATGAAACCGTCAACACCTCCAAATGCGGCACCGCCGATGCCAAATGTAGCTCCACCGACAACCTGACATGCGAACAGTTCGATAAAAACAAAATTTGGAATAAAAGCGGAAAAGCCGCTTGCAACGAAGACTGCTCAGCTATCCTCAAAGGCTCTTGCGAAGAAGTCGAATGCACCAAAAACGAACATTGCTCAACCCATGAGATCTGCCACGAAAATAACTGCATAGATGCCCCTGCTTGCGGCAACCAAAAACTCGAACCCGGTGAAACCTGCGAATTTGAAGGCACACAAAACTGCAAAGATATCGATGCCAAGTGGGGTGCCGGTACAGCTACATGCACTGATTGCAAGCTCGATGATTCGCAATGCATTCTGAATGAAACAAAAGTCGGCCTGTATCATTGCCAGCTGATCAATCCGGTGGACATCACTTTCACCCCCTCCCACAAATCAGAAACAGTCAATGTCAGATATACCATTGGCATAGATGTCAATGAACCCGACATGCAGGCCGAACTCGTCTATGGCACAGACTTTAAAACCATGGAAAAATGGAAAACCATTTCAGCCACACAAAATGCCGATAAAGATGTCTTTACTGCCACTCTCCAAGACACCAACGTCCTCAGTACAGGCGGCGATAAAGCCCACTACACCTTCCGTATTAAAGCCAGTTCTGATGCCGACTGGCAATATTGCAAACGCAATAACCCTGATCAATATGCAGATGCCGATATCATCGATCCCGATCTCAAACCCTACACTTTGAAGGAAGGTGACCACAACGACAGCAACGTTCACGAAACCGGTATGGCAACAGTTTCGACACTCAACCCCTCCAATATCATCGCGGAATTCAATTTCGATGATATCACCAAAGCCACCGGCAATGCTGTCAGCTACACCGCCGATATCGGAAACGGCATTATCACCAATGAAGATAATGCACAGTGTAATGGCAATGAATGTTACGTCAACGGCGTGTCTGGCAAATCCATCAGCCTCAAAAACTGGAAAACACATAAAGAAGACGCCGTGGATTCCGATAACAATCCACTTGCAGCTCACATCAGCATCAGCAGTTTGAACACAACAGGTGCCACTGGCATTAACTTAGACATGCAAGTGCGCAGAAACGCAGAAGAATCACCCGATAAAATTGCCGTTGTCTACACCACTGATGGCGAAAATTATGCCGAGGGTGGAGAAATTTCCCTCAATACGGACAGCCAAAATGTACAGAAGTTCTTACCGTACAGCTTGGAATTACCCTCCGGCGTCAACAACCAATCCACGCTTACACTCGTCCTCATACCATACGGCGGCAACGGCCTGCTTCGCTTTGACGATATCGTCATCAGCAAAGACAATTAAACACTTTTGCTCGCTATATGGCGCGCAGGCTATGTCGGCCTGCGGCCTCCATACGCCTTGCATGCGCGGCTATTTCGTCTC
>JAGBXG010000227.1 GCA_017629415.1 Pseudomonadota bacterium
CGCGGCGTATGGAGGCCGAAGGCCGACATAGCTCGCGCGCGCAGGGCGTATGGAAGCCGACAGGCTGACATAGCCCGCGCCGCCCGATACGCGCCTACCCCCTATGCGGCTTTGCCGCAACGCCGTTGGGGCTTTGCCCCAACCCAACCAAAGGGCGCTGCCCGTTGGAATCCCGCCAAGGGGCTCAAGCCCCTTGGAACCCACAAAAGCCTTATTTCTCGTGTTGTTGCTGTTCAAACCGTTGTTTGACCTCAAAACAGAAGTCTTCCAAAACCGATTCGGGGATGGGATCGCCATTGTAACTGAGGTTAAGTGAGATAAGGCCTTCGTTTTCGGCGACGTGATAGAACTGGCTTTCGGCGATTTTGCTGGGCATGCATTCGAGGGGGCCGACGCTGACAACGCCTTGAATTTCGCCGCTGTGCCAGGCATGAAGTGGCGTCCCGATGGTCAGGATTTCTTCGCCGACGAGGTCTTTGCGCAAGTAGCGCGATGCCGTATCGAGGATGCTGGCGACATCGTGACGTTTGGGCCAGTTTAACGCGCGAGCCATCGGACGGTGAATGGCACGAATCATGTAACGCACAAAATTCGAGATAACAATGTCTGAAATCCCCGTCGCCGTCTTCAAAATCTCCCGGTTGATCACGTCGGCATATTCAATCCACTCGCTGAAATGCGCGAACTGGACACGAATCCCCCGCGATTCCAATGCCTCAATAATAAAATCGTTCGCAAACGGATCATTGCGCACATAAATCTCGCCAGTGACACAGACTGTCGGCACGCGGCGCGTCGTTTTGATGCGCGCAAACTCGCGAGCGGCACGCTTGACAATGTCTGTAATGCCAAAGAAAGTTCCGCCCAGAATTTCGCGAGCCACATAAGGCTGCCAAAGTTCAGGCGCAACATGCGTTTCAAGCAGTTCGACGAGGGATTGCAAAGCGCGTTGATAAATCACATGGGCAGATCCCGGACGACTTTCAACAGGACGCACATCATAAAGCGCCGCCATCAGCGTATCACAAGCCAAAAAAGCCGTATAAATCAAGATATAGCTCGTCAGGGGCACGCCTTCCGAGTAATCCGTGTCCGACAACGACCATGTCGTAATGCGATTGTCGAGCCCAAGACGGCGTAAAACCATCTTATCGAGCAAGTTGTAGCATCCCAGGCGGCAAGGACCGTTCGAACGCGGCATGAAAAAGACGTATTTTTCGTCTTTCGGAGCTTTTTCGATGAACTCCAGCAAGTTTCCAAGGGTCACAAGTGCCGGGAAACACTCCTTGCCCGACGTGTGCTTGCGACCCAAGTGAAGCGCACGGCGCGTCGGCTGCGGCAAAGGCTGGCATTTGACACCCACACCTCTAAAACCGGCTGCAATGATGTGCGCATTATCACCCATCGGCGGAATCAGAATGGTGGCGTCGCTGCGTTTGGCTTGAACAATCGGTGTGTTGATGGCCTCAAGCGCATGCAGATCTTGCGGTTTTGACGGTGTATCGAGCGTTTCATATTCATCAATGCAATGCAAAAAGGCTTCAACTCGCGTTTTTGTACCGGCATCGCCGCTGTGACCGTCCGTTTCGATGACCGTATAAGGCTTGCCCTGCATGATGAATTGGAAAAAATGCAAATTAAAGCTGTCGGGACCACATGCATAATTGCTGCACCAAATCGCATATTGCCCCGGTTCGCGGCGGATCTGAGTGGCGGCGCGCAAGTTAATCTGCCCATAACTCCAATAAGTATTCGTATAAAGCGGTTCGTCCTCTTCGACGGGATAACAATCGACAGGAATCGCAATAGCCCCCTGACCACGCAAAAGTGCCGGTACATTGCTGTTTAACGCATTGTTATGAATCGTGTAGTTGCGGCCCAAAACGATGACAGCTTTCAAGCCGTGTTCGCGGGCAAAGGCAAGGGCTTGGCGGCCAAGTGCCAAAAGTTCGGCATCAAACCGGTCTTGGGCTTTTCGGGCAATGTCAAAGGCGCGGTCAAATTTGGCTTTGGCATCGCCGCCCAAACTGTCAGCAATCTGGCGGCAAGATTCATAAAAGGCGGTGCTTTTCAGGTTGCTCGGTGCCAAATCGATGACGGGACTGAGGATGCGTTCCGGCGCAATCTTGAGA
>JAGBXG010000228.1 GCA_017629415.1 Pseudomonadota bacterium
ATTCATACGTGGATGAGGTCAAAAGAAACGCTGGAATATTTGACGATATGGGAATCACTCAACAATCCAGAGTTTAATTCGGAACACATTGATGACATCATGAAATGCGCTGGTTCAAATGCTTTCACCATGTCCCCTCAAAAGTGGATCGAGCTTACAAACGCAAAGGGCATTATTGCAAAGAAAGGGCGAGGCGGAGCCATTTATGCATGTCCAGAAATAGCACTGGAATTTGCAGGCTGGATATCTGCAGAATTTCGTATGTATCTCAACAGACAGATTATGCTTGCCATTTATGTTTGCCCCGGCAGGGACACAAACATGACTTCAGATCGTTTTTTGTGATTCATGCCGACGTTATTGATGTTTTTTTCGTATTTGAGCACGCGCCGATTTTTAAACAAGGCTTCATACCAGAAAGCAATGGATGAATCGCCGAACAGGATGAACGGCAGATGCTCGACACAATCGATGATGGAAATGAGCAAATTCGACAAGAGGAGAAAATAACAATCTTTTATGTTTCCTCCTTATGAGTGTTTAACATCGTGAATAAAAGATCTTCAGTTTTCTTTTTTAATGGACATTCCCAATGCTCATCAACAATAGCACCTTCTGCATAAAGACAATGTTCATAAACCCCCGGCATAACAATACATTCTGGGTGATTGAGAATAAACCGAAACAATGTCTCAACAACTGTTTTGCTTTGAGTGGATTCAGCCAAAGTTTCAAATATTTCAGAAAACCAGTCAAATTCATCAGCTGTACAGTCATCATCAAAAAATTGAACTGTTTGACTGATATCCCTTTTAAACAAATGGATTTCCCGGTTCCAGTGTTTCTCAATACCCATGTCATCATTATTGTCGAGTGCAATCCTTGATGAGAGTATTTTTCTGATTTCATCACGCAGCATATTGCCTCCTTAATTGGGTTGAATATTCTCCGAGAAAACAGTTCCCATGACGCCGAGCGATTTATCTTCGTCCTGGTCAGCATCCAGCCGAACAAAGCTGATATCAATGCTGATGTACTTGAAGAGGATATTGAAATCAATTTTGGCGGCATGGAGTATGGCGGAAATTTCGCAGACAACACCCTTTAACAAGGGGGTTTCTTTTGGTGCAGGGGGCCAAGCCCCCTGCGGCGCTATTTGCGCGGCGTATTGAGCAACGCGAAATAGCAGCGCAACGCAAGGCGTATGGCGGCAACGCAGGCCGCAAAAGCCGCGCGCCAATACGCGCCTACCCCCGAAGCGGGGCAAGCCCCGCAACGCCCGCAAACCCAAATTTATATATATTGGAGATAAGAACATGATTAGTACATTACAGGCATTTTTGATTCAGGCATCGAAGGAACAGACAGAACAACAAATCACAGTTTCCAAGCGGATTGAATATCCGTTTAAGATTCGTACATGATCGATGGACGAATGGGAACGCATTCAGAAGCTGAGCACAGAGCCGGAAACGCACCGCGTGGACAATATCGGCATGTTGCACCGCGCCGCCATTGAAGGCTGTTTGGATCCGAATTACAAAGAGGCATCAGACGGCTTGAAGTCGTACAAACGGAGACAGACGCGGCCAAGATTCAAGCCTATATATTAACAGAACATGGCGAAATATATGTTGAACACACCATAAGGGGGTAATAATGGGAGTTTATGACCGTCTCGATAAATATACACAAACAGCGTTATTGCAGACGGCGCTAAATGTGGCACGCGATGATGTGGATAAACGCGAAGGTTCGATATTGTACGATGCACTGGCACCGCTCGCTTTTTTGGCGGGAAAGCTGATTGAGGTCTTCAAAGGCATTGCTGAAGATTCTGACATCCAGACGGCCCAGGGTGATGCACTTGACTGGACAGCGTCACACTTTGGCATTTATCGCACCGAGCATTTTAAGTGTCGCCTAGCAGGGCAAATGAAGTGTCATAGGATTGCGCAATCCTACGGGATTATCCCTTGAGGATGTCGAAAAATTATAAGAAGTGCATCATAAATCACAAACCTCACCCAATGCCGCGATAGGTGAAGCCAAAGCCGTATGGAACTGGCAAAGCCAGTTCCATAGGCGAATCTTTATAAAGATATATATGTCAAAAATGGATATATATGTTTATATCTATGAATTATTTTTATTTGGCAAACCGCGCAACAGTTCTTTGAGAATGCCTTTGCCTGTTTCGACCATGGACGGGGCGTGTGCCGGATGGAGTTTGCGGCGTTCCACGCGAGCTGCAAATCGTGATTTGACTTCATAAACGAAGTTTTCAATCACGATGGGATCGACGGGATCGCCATTGAGATGCAGATTTTCAACGGCAATGCCCGTTTTTTCGGCGACATGGAAGAATTGGGCTTCGGCGATTTTGGACGGCATGCATTCGTGAGGTCCGAGGGCAATCACGCCGTCAATTTCGTTTTCTTCCCACTCCAGCATGGCGCTGCCAAGGGTGAGGCCGGCTTCGCCTTCGAGCTGATAGCGGACATAATCTTCGGCGACATGGAGCAGATCTTTGGCGCGATGCAAGTGCGACCACCCCAGAATCTTCTGAACCGTTGTATATAAGGTGGTCAGAATATAAACTTGGAACTTGGCACTGAACCATGAACTCCAAGTCTGTGGAATACCGACCATTGTATTAATATATTCCTGATAATCGAGCCATTCATAGAAAGGCGACAGTTTGACACGGATACCGCGTGCCTGAAGCTTGTCGATGACAAAGTCATTGGCGAAGGGATCGCAACGGACGTAGTTTTCGCCAGTGACGAGAGCTGTGGGCAGTTCACCGGGCTTGCGAATGGCTTTGAAAGCCGTCGCAGCATCGCGCAGGAATTGGCGGAGACCATAGAAACGGCCTGTGGCGATTTCGCGAGCAGCTGCAGCCAGCGAACCGTCCTCGGAAGCGCGTTGTTCGAGCAAATCGTCGAGCTCGTCGGCCAGTTTGGCGTAAAGTGTATCGACTGCGCCGGGCATGATTTCGGCCGGACGCGCATCGTAACGCATGCTCAAAAGCAGGTCAGCAGCCACAAAACCGCAATAAACCAGTGCTACGGTGCCGCCATCAATGCCTTCAAAGTAATTGTTATCTGACGGCGACCAGACTTCCACACGCTGATCGAGCCCCAAGCGTTCCAGCGTAATCTTGTGCAAGTGATTATAGTTGCCGAAACGGCAGGGACCGCGTCCTGTCGGCATCAGGAAACAGAACTGACTGTCGGGATTGGGATCGTGATAAACGCGTTCCAATAATGTCCCCATCGTGAGCGTCATCGGCACACATTCTTTGCCGGAAGTATATTTACGGCCTAATTCAAGGGTTTTTCGCGTCGGGATTTTCATCGCTTCTGCTTTGAAGCCCAAACCGCGCAGACCCGCTGCCAAGGTGCGCGCTCCAGGTCCAAGACGCGGAATAATAATCGTCTTCTGTTCGCGACCGGCACGCAACAGATCGGTGTTTTTGCGCTCAATCGCGCCGAATTCATGCGGTGTGCCAATAGCAGCTTCACTCGCAATGTGTTCGCGGACACAATGCAGGAACGCTTCAACGCGCGTGCGGGTGCCGGCATCGCCCGAATGACCGTCTGTTTCGATAACGGCATACGGTTTGCCGTCCATAATATAATTGTAGAAATGCAGCGAGAAGCTGTCCGGACCGCAAGCGTAATTGGAACACCAGATGCTGTAGACGTTGGGCGTGCGACGAATTTGATGGGCACTGCGCAAATTGCGCTGGCTGTATCCCCAGAATACCGTTTTAAACAGCGGTGCATCGGCTTGCAGACGATAACTGTCAATCGGAATGGCAATTGCGCCTTGTTCGCGAAGGATGGCTGGAACATTGGAGTTGAGCACTTTATTATGAATCGTATAAACGCGCCCGAGCACGACAACTGCCGGAATATGGTGTTCAGCACAGTAAGCCAAAGCTTCATCGCCATTTTTCAGCATTTGTTCATCAAATGTCTGCTGCGCTTTGAGTGCTTTTTCAAAAGCGACATTGAAGCGTTCAACGATGTCTTTTTCCGGCAGTTGGAGGAGTTCTGCGGCCATGCGATGACATGTTTTGCGGAACTGATCGGAATCGAGGCCGCCGGGCTGGAAATCGACAACCGGCGAGAAAAAGCGCGTTTTTTCAAAAGCAGCTTCCCCGCGCGCACTGCGAACATCCCAGAAATTGAGTTTTGGCGCCCCTTGAACGATGGGACAAAGCACGGAACGGTCTTCGTCGGCCATCGCAGGCGTACTCAAAAGCATGGGCTGGAACAAAATGTCGGGTTTGCGATCAAGCAATGCCGATGAAATGCCGTGGAACAGCTGCATCGGGGCACAGAACGGAATATTGGCTTCTTCGATACCGCGTTTGAGCACGCTTTGGTCGGCGCGGCGGAAAATATCGAGCCGATATCCCAAATCAGCCAACATGGTAGCAAAGAAAGGCAGCAAGCTCTTGATGGTAAACTCTTCGCTCATGGCAATGAGCGGTGCGCCGGCGTTTTCGGGCAATTCAGCAATGAGTTTATCAATGGCCGCTTCACGGGCGCGGAAAGGATCGGGGGCCAAATCGGGCAATTTGATGCGGCCGGTGCCTTTGTCGTACAGCGAGCATCCGCCGCCCCATGTAAAGCGCGTCTCTTTGCCTTCCAGGCGTGTCAAGATGCGGTCGATACGGCATTTATTACCGGCACCGCCGCAGCCTTTGTTGGAATTGCACACAAAGGTATCTTTTTTGACGATTTCAGCGCCCAAAAAACGCGACATATCGAGAGCGGGCAAATCGTCGTGACCGGCCACGCGATAACGGCGTGCCAGCAAAGCAATGCCTTGTGCGCCGATGGTGCCCGGGTTGGGCGGCA
>JAGBXG010000229.1 GCA_017629415.1 Pseudomonadota bacterium
AAAAACAGCAGAAAATACGAATGATTCAACGCCCCCAAAAAAAACGTCCCAAATTGCGGGATTCCAAAGGGGCTTGAGCCCCTTTGGTGGGGTCCGGGGCAAAGCCCCGGCGGGGTGTGGGGCTGCGCCTCACATAAAACTAGAATGCGATCTGACGCGGAGCGCGCGGGAACGGGATGACGTCGCGGATGTTATCGAGGCCGGTGGCGTACATCATGGCGCGTTCAAATCCCAAGCCGAAGCCAGCGTGAGGCACGGTGCCATAGCGGCGCAAATCGCGGTACCAGCTGTAAGCTTCTTTATCGAGTTTGAGTTCATCCAAGCGTTTATCGAACATATCGAGGCGTTCTTCGCGCTGTGAACCGCCGATCATTTCGCCGATACCGGGCACGAGAACGTCCATGGCGGCCACGGTTTTGTTATCGTCGTTCATGCGCATATAAAATGCTTTGATATCTTTAGGATAATCGACGACGGCGACGGGGCCTTTAACAATCTTTTCAGTCAAGCAACGTTCGTGTTCGGTCTGCATATCCATGCCCCAGAACACGGGGAAGTCGAATTTTTCGCCGGATTTAGAAAGACGATCGACGGCTTCGGTATAGCTCATCATCGTGAGGTTTGAATTCACCAGAGACTCGAGACGTTCGATGCATCCTTTGTCGACGAACTGAGCAAAAAAAGCCATATCATCGCCGCGTTCATCCAAAACGGCTTTGAAGATATGTTTTAAGAAATCCCAAGCCAACATGGCATCATCGTGCAAGTCGGCAAAGGCAATTTCGGGTTCAACCATCCAGAATTCGGACAGATGGCGACGTGTATTGGAGTTTTCGGCGCGGAACGTCGGACCGAATGTATAAACGCGTGTCAAAGCCGTCGCATATGTTTCGACGTTGAGCTGTCCCGAAACGGTCAAATGCGCAGGACGGCCGAAGAAATCTTGTGAAAAATCGACTTCGCCTTTGTCATTGCGAGGAATGTTCGCAAAATCGAGCGTCGAAACGCGGAACATATCGCCGGCGCCTTCGCAGTCGCTGCCGGTAATGAGCGGCGTATGAACCCAATAAAACTGACGGCGATTGAAGAAATCGTGAATGGCCATCGACAGGCAGTGACGCACGCGAGCCATCGCACCAAAAAGCTGTGTACGCGGGCGCAGATGCGCCACTTCGCGCAAAAATTCACGCGAATGCGGTTTCGGCTGAATCGGATACGAATCGGGATCTTCTACCCAGCCGACGACTTCGAGTTTATCGGCCTGTACTTCGCATGTCTGATTTTTGCCCTGCGAAGCCACGAGTTTACCCGTTACGCGAATGGCACAACCCGACGTAATGCGTTTGACTTCCGTGTCATAATTATCAAGTTTCGACTCGGCAACGACCTGAATCGGCGAAAAACACGTACCATCCGACACATGAATAAACGAAAGCCCAGCCTTCGAATCACGGCGCGTGCGTACCCAACCTTCAATCACAACTTCGGAATCCATGGCCACTTTACCGGCCATCAAATCCTTAATCATACGAGCTTTGTCTGACATATTTTCTCCTTAAAAAAGGCGCAAAACCGCCCTAAAAATCCGTGCTTCTTTACACCACACACCGCCTTTTTATCAATTTGTTATGTATTCCTTTTCGCTTTTCTCACCTGGGGAATTACATAAAACACGGGCGGGGCGATGCGGGGCCGTAGCCCCGCATC
>JAGBXG010000230.1 GCA_017629415.1 Pseudomonadota bacterium
CGCATCGGCAGGGGGGGCGGCAACGTCAGCGGGTGCGGGAACATCGGGAGGAAGGATAGCGTCGGCAATGGCATTGGCAGCTTTTTCGATTTCAGGATCGACTGCGGGTGCTGCGGCGGCATTGGCATCAGCTGCGGGTGCTGCGGCGGCATTAGCTGCGGGCGCTGCGGCGGCATTGGCATCAGCTGCGGGTGCGGCGGCAGCATTGGCTGCGGGTGCGGCAGGAACGACAGCGGGAGCATCAGGTGCTGGAGCTGCTTCTTTTTTATTGCAGCCGGCGAAGGAAACGAGCATGAGTGATGCAAGTGCAAGAGCAAGTGTTTTTTTCATTCGGTTTCTCCAAAAGATTTGCTTGTTATGATGTTTTATCATCAGATTTTGGGTTTAGGGTTATTCCCTTATCCATCAGATACTACGAAAAATATCATTTTATGCCCGAAAACATGAGCAAAATATAAAAAAGCTGGGCGTATTGACGGTACCGGCAATAGCCCAGCTTTGTGTGCGTATTTGCCGCAAGGCAAATAGCACACAAGATGCTAAAAAACGCGTAAAAAAAGAAAGATCAGCCTTTGAAATATGCGCCCATGACTCGCGAGGCTACGTGACTGCCTTTGATCCACCATTTTTCGGTGTTGACGACGAGTGCGCCGACGGCGATTTGCCCTTGTTTGTCTTCGCCCCAACCGACGAACCAATTGTAGGTATAGAAAGGACGTTTATTGGATAATGTGCCGGTTTTTCCGCCGACGGTAACGCCTTTACGCCAGCCTTTTCGGCCGGAAAATTGCCGGCGTGCTGTGCCTTCGCGCGTAGTATTTTGTCCCAGACGTGCCAAAGTATCGGCATTTTCGGCGGACATGGTGACGAGCCAGGGACGCGGTTTGGCAGTGTAAACAACGGTACCGGCTGAATTGGTGATCTCATCAATAATGGTGGGTGTCATCATGATGCCGTGATTTTGAATGGCAGCGGCAATAAGAGCACCATGCATAGGACTGAGATTGACATGCCAAAAACCGGCAGCTGTCTTGGCGCGTTCGATATCATCATCGACGAATTCGGCTTCGCTGATATCGGTCGTAAATTCAGTGGGGAGCTCGCGATTAAAGGCAAAACGAAGCGCGATTCTTTCGAGATCTTCTTTGCCTAAATGCTGATAAGCCAGACGTGCCATGACAGCGTTAATGGAGTGACCAATGGCTTGTTCGAGGGTTGCGCAGGTATTGTCCGTTTGTGGATTGCCGCGTACATCCGATTCAGAAAGCATGCTTTGACCGCCGGAATAGCACACGCGAGCCTGCGGATCGACACTGCCTTTTTCAAGCAGGGCAGCGGCTGTAATAAGCTTAAAAACAGATGCCGAAGGGGCTAAAGCTTTGACCGCATAATCTTCAACCGCAGGCCGATCGTGGGAAGCTGAAACGATGGCTAAAATACGGCCGGTCTGAGGTTCAATGGCGACGGCACCACCATGAGGCACAGGATGTTCTGTCAGGCTTTTTTCAATCGATGTCTGGAGTTCACGATCGAGTGAAAGACGAGCTTTTCGGCCATCTGAAAGCATGACAAATGCAGTGTTGCCTTCCCAAACAATGTCCGACAAATCGAATTTGACACCGGAATCCACGCGCGTGGGCGTGTCTTTGACTTGAACTGCGGGGGCAGGTTCTTGGGCATAGGCCAATGTTTGCGGCAAAAATTTGTCTTCGCGTTCTAAAATACCTGTGGCTTGAATTAAAGCCCAAAGCGCAATAATGCCAACAAATATCGCAGCAGTAATCCAGTTTCTTTGTGTTGAACGACGAACTCTGCGCATGAAACCTCCATGGTGGGCGACAGAATTTTAACCCCAAAAAGATATGAGATAGTTCAACATGCGGCAAGATTTTGGGGATTTTGGATGAGGCTTTTTTTGTGGGCCGCTGCCCCAAACCCCATTGGGGCGCTGCCCCAAACCCCGCCGGGGCTTTGCCCCGGACCCCACCAAAGGGGCTGAGCCCCTTTGGAATCCCACAATATGGGGTGTTTTTCGTGGGTTAGCCGGGTACTGGTTGCTGACGTCTTGGGGCGAAATGGGAACCCTGTATCCCATTCCGCCTTGGTAAGTTTTAACACTTCGTGAATGCTGACGTTTTTTGCCGCCAGTTGGATGCAATTTCGAGGAAGCAAGGAATGAAAGGAGGGAGCGTGCAAGCGCACGTGACCGACTGAAATGACGATGCTGACGAAGAAAGGGCGCCAAAGGGCGAGCAAAAAAAAGCCAAAGGGGGATGAGCCCCTCTGAAATCCCACAATTTTGGGCAGTTTCGTGGGTTAGCCGGGTACTGTTTGCTGACGTCTTGGGGCGAAATGGGAACCCTGTATCCCATTCTGCCTTGATCAGTTTTAACACTTCGTTAATGCTGACGTTTTTGTCGTTATTGGATATTTTTTAATATTTCTTCGACTCTGGCACGAATGGATTCGACGGTGCCTTCCAGGGTGCAGGCTGCGGCATTTTTATGGCCTCCGCCACCGAATTGAGCCGCAATTTTGGAAACATCGAGGTTTCCGCGTGAACGGAAGCTTAAGCGATACAGTTCTGTTTCGAGCTGGGTCAGGAAAATGCTGACCTCAACGCCGGAAATGCTTCGTGCATAGTTGATAAAACCGTCTGTCATTGCGCCTGAACATTTGCATTGTTTAAGCATTTGACGGTTAGCATGCAGACAGGCCAATCTGCCGTCTTCGGATATCCACAAGGTTTGAAGGACCAGGCCTAAAAGCTTGAGTTTGGCGACTGGATTATTTTCGTAAATATAGGATGCAATTTCCCAGACATCGATATCGGTTGCCAAAAGATGCGAGCATACGCGCATGGCATCGGCGGTCGTCGAAGTGTAACGGAACGAGCCGGTATCTGTGATGATCGATGTATAAAGTGCCGCCGCAATGTCTTTCGTCAATTCTACGTTAAGTTCATTGACCAAATGAAACAAGAGTTCGCCGACCGCCGATGCTTTAGAATCATGAAGATTCACGACACAGTCTGTCCAAGGCACACTATGATGATCGACAAAAGCATAAGGGCATTTGAGATGTTCATGCGGGAATTTCTTGCCCAAGAGATTGGGTTCTGCGCAATCGAGAACCAGGCACAGATCGTAATCGTAGGATGTCAATTCATGAACAATGTCTTTGGCACCATTCAAGAACATAAAATTCTCGGGGATATCGTCAACATTAAAGACAGTATATGTCTTACCTAATGATTTTAAGATATGTCCCATCGCCACAGCAGAGCCGGCAGCATCTCCGTCGGGGCGGCAATGCATGGAGACGAGAATTTTATCGGATTTGCGAATCCATTCCGCCAAACTTTTGAGAGCTGGCGCGATATGCGGCATACGATCATA
>JAGBXG010000231.1 GCA_017629415.1 Pseudomonadota bacterium
CGCTGCTGCTCCCGCTGCCGACGCTGCTGCCGCTCCCGCTGCCGATGCTGCCGCCGCCAACTAATCATAAATTTGATTTGGCATAAATCTTAAAAAAGCCTTGAGCTATCGGCTCAAGGCTTTTTTGTATTTTCACCCTCTCTTATCTCAAGCCTGTGTCTAACATCTTCGGCAATCTCTACAAACGTCCAAGGCTTAAGCCGAGAAAACATACCTAAAGTTAAAAAGACTCACGAATACATATATCATTACCAGTCCCCGTCTGACTGAAGAATACATGTCATGCCTTGTCGGGTCTATGGTGAGGTTTAGGGCCTAGCCCCACAAGAACTTTGCATATCCCGTGCTTAAGTCTTTGAGAATAAAGCCCCACTCAAACCATTCACGTCATCCTCATCACATGACGCATGCAACACAAATCTATAAAATTCGACTGCCCGTTGACGTAATAAAGATATCGTCTTCAATACGAATCCCACGACAATCTCGGTATTTCATGACTTCGTCATAACAAATGAAATCCTTCAAATGGTTTTGTGCAGCCCAACGATCAATAAGTTCAGGAATAAAGTAACATCCGGGTTCCACGGTCAGCACAAAACCAGGCTCAAGTTTTCGATGCAAACGCAACGCATTGAGGCCGAATTGTTTAGAACGCGAAGTGCCTGGTGCATAGCCGACATCGTCACCATAATTTTCCATATCGTGGGCATCAAGCCCGAGCATGTGGCCGATACCGTGAGGCATAAAGAGCGCATGTGCACCTTGTGCCAATGAATCATTGATGTCGCCGCGCATCAATCCGATTTCTTGCAGAGCAAGTGTCAGGGCACGGCATGCTGCCATGTGTACATCGTATTGGGATGAACCTGGGATGGCTGTTTGAGCAATGCCGGCTTTTTGTGCGCTTAAAACGGCGTTATACAGGGCTTGTTTTTTAGGGCTGAAGATGCCTGTCGCTGCAAAGGTACGTGTAATATCGGCGCAATAGCCGTTTGCAGATTCGCAGCCACAATCGATGAGAACCATATCATCTTGTTCAATGCGGTGGCAGTAAACCGTATTATGCAAGGTCTCGCCATGGGTAGTCACAATCGGATCAAAGGCTTGGGCACGTTCTTTGGCAATGGCAGGAGCCAAAAGTGCGGCCAGAATATCTGACTCGAGGCGCCCGGGTTCAATGGCGGCTTGTGCCGAAGCTAACATGCGATGCGTTAGACGTATGGCTGATGATATTTCAGCGGCTTCTTCTTCATCTTTGATGGAGCGTTGTGCAATGATAGCACGCCCAAGATCACGGCTGGCACGTTGAACAAGTTCTGCTGGCGTGATGTTAAGCCATTCAGAGAGTCTAAGTTTGAGACGATAGTCATAAGGCGCCATAAAAAGCGTGTGGGCATTCAGGTGAGCTGGCAAATCACGATAATCAGCAACATGAGCAATACCAGCCCGATCTGCTAAATCACGCGGTGAAGGTACTGGACCTGTCCAAATCACGTCATCAGGATCAGGGGTAGAAACGAACAAGGTTTCGTTGCCATTTTCATCGATCCAAAGTGCTGCATCAGGCTCAGTCAGGCCGGTATAGTAACGGAATGTTGCGTCTTGATGAAATGGGTAGGTATTGGCGGGATAATTGCGCGGACAGAATGTGGCAGAAAGGATTAAAATATTGCCGGCTGGTGCAGTTTGGCGCAATTGTCGGCGGCGTTGTGCATAGTTCATAAAGGACTCCTGATGAGATGAAATGCTCATGTTTGAATCAGTGATTTTTGATTTGTTGCGGCTGTTATGCCGTGCATCGTATATGCCGTAATTGACGAAATCTGTACAGCACCAGGGTGAGAACAAAATGATAAAATTCAGTTGACAGATTGTTTAAAAATCCGTAAAAGCCGCCTCGTTCGACGGTAACGTTGAGCGGCGGGGCGTAGCGCAGCCTGGTAGCGCGTCTGCTTCGGGAGCAGAAGGTCGGAGGTTCAAATCCTCTCGTCCCGATATGAAAAGCACGGTGTTTTTAACCGTGCTTTTTTTTTGCTTTTTTGATTCTCTTAGCTGTTTGATGCATCCAAAGAGATGATGCTCCAAGAGAGCAAAGTTGGGTTGATGCGAGCCATGGTTAAAAGCAGAATACGTAGCATTGAGTTGGTATTTTTATTCATCGTGTGTGAATATTGAATACTATGAATAAAAGGTGAATTTAAAGTGTGATTTATATTTATATCATTGTGCATTATTTGTAGATGGGTGGTGTATTGTATTTTATATCATTAAGGTGTTTGTTGTGTATATAATATAGATATCATGTGACCTTTGAAAAATATCGTCATTTTACAGCTATGAAAACTTGAGTTGTGCTGGTTTGGGGCGTTGCGGGGCGGAA
>JAGBXG010000024.1 GCA_017629415.1 Pseudomonadota bacterium
CTCAAAGCGGAATATGGCGCGCTTTCTTCGTCAGCTTCGACCTCACTATCGCCCTTCGGGCGGTCTCTCCCACAGGGAGAGAAACCTGATTCGCTTCGCTCATCAAAGCAAACTCGAGTGTTTGATTTGATGAGTGAAATCACATTCATTCTGCGGCAAAAAACGTCAGCATTCACGAAGTGTTAAAACTTACCCAAGCGGAATGGGATACAGGGTTCCCATTTCGCCCCAAAAAGTTCAGCAACCAGTATCCGGCTAACTCCCGAAAACCGCCCATGATTGCGGGATTCCAAAGGGGCTTAGCCCCTTTGGTGGGGTCCGGGGCAACGCCCCGGCGAGGTTTGGGGCGGAGTCCCAAAAGAAGGTTTTAAATGCTGACAATGCCTCTGTCGCCGCAAACGGTGACAATATCGCCGGTTTTGAGTGTGTGCATCAGTCCTGGAATGGACACGACCGCAGGTAAGCCATATTCGCGAGCAACGACAAAAGCATGAGAAAGCGGACCGCCACGTTCGGTTAATATGGCAGAAGCTACGAGAAAAAGCGGTGTCCAGCCGACATCTGTGCTGGAGGCGACCAAAATTTCGCCGTACTCAAGTTCGGCGGCTTCCTCGAGATTTCGGGCCACGCGCACGCGAGCTTTGACAGTGCCGGGAGAGGCAGCCAGACCATAAAGCAGTTTGGAAGATGTGCCCAAAGGTTCTTCAGAACATTGATTAGGATGTGTCACAAAGGTATCGGGCAAACCGTGAGCTGTTTGATAGGCTTCGTGCCGTGCCTTGCGAAATGCCACCCAAAGCGGTGCATTCTGCAAAGTATCTGGGTTATCTAGCCAACTTAAGATTTCATCGTATGTCAGGAAAAAAATGTCTTCTGGTTTGTGAAGCAGTCCTTGAGCAACGAGCTGTGTGGCAATATCGAGAAAAAATTGACGGAATATGCCCAAAACATCCACGACATATGCGCGCCATTGTTCTCGCAATCGCGAGTTTTTTTGGGTCGTTTCAAGCAATGTACGGAAAATAGGACGCATCGTGCGAGACAGCATGCCGCTGAATGCATGTGTGCGAGATTCCCGATGGGTGCTGACGGATGCGGTAATGCCGTCTGGGGCTTGGGGATTGGTTTTCAGATGTGTGCGAATGACTTTGAGTAAAAAACTGGGGTCATCGCGCCAGCGCGGGTTGGCCAGTTCAGCTTCCTGGTTGGCCCGTAAACCATGATTTTGCAGGAATTGATCGAAGGAGGCAATGAATGCTTTGCCGCCGGGGATGTCAGAGACTTCTGCTTTGAATGCAGCTGTATCGTTAAGCAATGGGCTGGTGATAAAAGCCTGCACCAAATCTGGCCATTGACGGATATCGTTTGCAAGTTTCAGCAGGTCAAAACCGGGGGCGGCACTTTGAACGTCGTTCAAACCGCTCATGAAATGTTGTTCTAAAGGAATGTCATCGTTGGGATTGAAATGTTCTACAAATCTCGAACATAAGACATAAGATGCCAGAAAAGCACCGGCAGCACCGAGCATGTCAAAAGCGCAGTCAAAGAAAAGGGTATTCAGGCGTTCGAAGGCTGTGCGGATTTCTGCGTGTTTTGCCTGTTTGAGATTAAGCGCTAATAAAGCATCGCGTTCGGCTCGAAAATCTGCTCCGCGATCTGGAAGTTTGGCGATGCGCGCCTGCAGACGTGTCAGCTGAGCCAATGAGTGTGGCAAATGACGAAGGAAATGACCGCGTTTAAGCGGTTCAACGGTGTAGGCATAGTCACTGACGGATTGTAAACCGAGAATATGGGCAAAGATTTCGGGCTGGATAAAGGGAACTTGACTGGCCACACTTAAAATTTGAGAAATATTTAAGTAGATATGGCCATAAAATGTGGTCACAAACGTGTACGAAGGCGGTGCAGACAACCCGAGCATGCCGAAAACAGTTTCGAAGCCTTTTTTGGCGATGCTCATACCGACACTCCAAGTCATGGGCGTGGCGGCATCTGATAAGGCCTCTCCAACGTTGGTATTAGAATAAAGGACGCGTTTGGGATCCTGATTGACGATATCGCGTGTTTGAAGGATGAACAGGCGATTGTCTTCAAAAGCAAACTCAATATCTTGCGGACATTCAAAGACTCTTTCAATATCTAAAGCGGTTTGAGCCAGCTGTTTCAGTTGATGTGGCATCAGACATTCAGACTGGATTTCTGAAAATTGACTGTCTTTATTGAGATGAAGTGCTTCGCCGGCTTTGCCATCGACGACGTTTGCGCCTTGGCCATGGGAGACGTTGACGAGCATGGCCGGACTGCCCATGATGGGGTGTCGCGTAAAAACAACGCCTGCCGATTCGGATGCGATATAGGCTTGAATAATCACAGCCATGGCCGGCACCGGTGCGCTTAAAGAGGCCTGAGAAGGATACATCAGGCGTTCACGGGCATAAAAACTTTGCCAGACGGTTCGGATGGCCTCCAGGCAGTCGTCGACATTGTCGATGCCAATGACGCTCTCTTGCAAACCGGCAAAAGAATGATGCTTGGAATCTTCATCGGTCGAGCTGGAGCGAACGGCCCACTGAGAAGCAGGGATATCTTCCAAGGCAAGTCTGAGTTGTTCTACAAAAGCTGGAGAAAATGTCAGGTTTGTGAGGGCTTCGCGTGGTGATAAGCCTGGGTTTTCTGCCAGACATGTCCGCATGTGTGCGTGAAAATGGTCGGTCGTAATCACAAATCCAGGAGGCACATTAAACCCATGATGACACAGAATAGCCAGATTTAAGGCTTTTCCTCCGAATTTTGTGCGGCAAATTTTTTTATTAATCACTTGGGCTTCATCACATAAAGGCGAGCCAAAAATGATAGATCGGCATTTTTGCGCGCCTGGATCGATGTCATTTTCGTGTGATGTAAACAGGCCTGCGGCGATATCTTCAAGTGTTACAAACTGCAACTGACAAGTCTCCATCCTTGGGGTTCGCATGACATTCGGATATGCTTGTCGTATCCGATATCGATGATGGCATCCTTGGCCACAAATCGGACATTTTGTACGGGAATGTTTTCAAATGCAAGCACACGTTTAAGCTGTCTGATTTTGGCGCGGTCAATTTCAGGATGTCGTGTGGCATAATCGTCGACAACGGCATGAAATTGACGGGTTCGGAGGGCTTGAATCAGTGCCGTTTTACGTTGTTCAGGAGATTCTGCGGCGGCATGTCTGGGAACATTTGCAACGCGCCATTGCCCTGTTTCATCTGTGACCAGCTGGATCTGTGCGCAGGGATCGTCGGGCATTTGTGCGGATAAGTCGGCCTGACGTGCGGCCGATTCATCATGAAGCCGGATGGCAAAGGTTAAAAATTGACTGTAATGGGTGTCAAAATAACTTTGAAATGCCTCCCATGAGATATCATTTTTTAAATCATCATCCAGATAAGCATAGGTCGCGCGGGCATCTTTTGCTGCGACAGCGTCATAAAACCCATCTATGGTTTGCGTGATTTCGGTTTGCATGGCGGCCTGCGGCGGCTGGGGATGGGTACAGCTGACGACACCACTGACAAGGGTCATGAAAACTGCAAAGGATGTAAGACGCATAAACTTTTCAATCATGAACTGTCTAAACAACGGGAAGGAAGAATTTTGGGGAGGGGGGCCAGGGCTGTCGCATTCTAGTTTTCCTTGATGCCTACTAGGTTTAAGAGATAATCGAAGTCCATGGCGGCTAACTTCCGCCTCAGCTGAATACTCACCTTTGGGTGGTTCGGATCGGATTTGAGCAAAGCCAAAG
>JAGBXG010000232.1 GCA_017629415.1 Pseudomonadota bacterium
CATCACATGTTATCAGCCCGAAAAGCTCAAAACGCAGGAAATGTATGATGCACTGAGCGCCATAAAACCGGATTTTTTTGTCACCATTGCTTACGGCAAAATCCTGCGTCAAGCTTTTCTCGATATTCCGCGTATCGCACCGCTCAATCTCCATGCATCTCTTCTCCCCAAATATCGCGGTGCTGCCCCCGTTCAATGGGCCATCATCAATGGTGAAACCGAAACAGGTGTATGCTTGATGAAAATGGATGCCGGTATGGATACAGGACCGGTTTATGCCACAGAAAAAATCGATATTGCTCCGGATGAATCGCCGGATACTTTGTTTGAAAAACTTTCCAAAGTTTCAGCCGACATTCTCATGGCCAATATTTTTGATATTGCTTCGGGAAAACTTCAGGCTGTTCCGCAAACTGGAGAACCTACAACAGCCCCCATGCTGCAAAAATCCCTTGGTGCTATCCGCTTCGATATGGATGCCCGAAAACTCGATGCACTATGCCGAGGTATTGCCCCATGGCCTACGGCATACACCACATTCCATGGCAAACGTCTGTCCATCCATAAGACACATGCCATGGACCAACAATCAGACAAAGCCCCCGGCACCATTCTTGGACTCGATTCTCAAACCAAATCACTCATGATCGCTTGTCAAACAGGCATTTTAGCCATTCATGAGCTCCAGCTCGAAGGCAAAAAGAAAATGGATGCCGCAAGCTTCTTCAACGGTTATCGCCCACAAGACGCGATACTCGGACAGTAAATGATGATTCCTGGCATATGCACAATTCTTTTGAGGCTCCGCCCCAAACCACGCCAAGGGGCTGAGCCCCTTGGAACCCGCAATAGATTTCTCAAAATTTGTAACAAATTTAAAATAACATGATGTTTATATGTGAATATACGGTTGTTTTAATAATGCACTCTGCGTAGTTCAGTGTATCTCCTGGTTTGAGTTCTGCTGCCTCTATGATGAGTTTTATTACGATTATTTCGTTGCAAAACATTTCATAGTAAGAATATAGAACGCTCGTAAAAAACAACCCCAAAATTTTAAACTTTGATTTATCGATTTGCGCCCTGTGACAATTCATTCTTCAACAGATCTGGTTTTAAATGATACCAGCCTTTAGTATGCAATCGATAACACATCTTAGATATATCCAATCAATGACTACGCTTTTTTCGTAGGTTTGTTTTTGAGAACTTCGCAATAAGTTTTGTGTTCAAATTCAAACCACTTTTCAAAAGAAATGTTTTTCCAATGATTTTGTTTTTTCTCAATTTGAATTTCTGGTTTTAAAGAACAAATCCAATCCATGATTTTTTCAACATAGAAATCAAATTCTTCCGTCTCGATACAGACATCAACAACCTCTAACCATTGGGCTTTTTCAGAAGAAATTTTTTCCCCCGTGCGAATCATAGCTTGAGCAGCATCTTTGTGAGCCGCCCAGCCATATGCCCAAGCCGTTCCACCTGCCCCTGGAACGATTCCCCAGTCTTTTTCTGGAAATCCAAACTGGGCTTGTTCAGACGCCAAAACAAAATCTGAAGCCAAACACAATTCTGTTCCTAATCCTAAAGCTAAGCCATTCACACAAGCGATGATCCACAAAGGCGATTGACGAAGCCTGTGCAATACACTGCGCTGATACTCAACATGAGCAACAATCTTTTCATATGACCAGTCTGCTCTTTCCCGTTGATCTGCACCCGCGCAGAATATTGGCAAACCTCTGGGAGAAATTTTATCACTTTTAAAAATCAAACCTCTTACTTTGGGCCAACATCCCTCCAGTGCATCCAAATGAGCCTCTAATGCCATGATATCGGATTGTCCAAATACATTGATTTTGCCAATATCAATCTTAAAAATGCTAAATTCTTGATACGATTTTTTCATAACTAAATTTTCTTATCCTTGGATAGTTATAAAAAAAGCTCATGAAATTATCATGAGCTTTTTTATGCGCGATTCACAGAGCAAATCAAATATGCCATGGGCTTAATCTTCAAAAAATAAGCCCAAA
>JAGBXG010000233.1 GCA_017629415.1 Pseudomonadota bacterium
GGGGCTGAGCCCCTTGGAACCTGCAATGGATTTGACGTTTTTGTGAATGAGCCGGGTACTGATAACACTCGTTTTTTGGAAAAATGGGGACCCGCTCCCCCATTTTTCGTCCCCGCGACTTACCACTTCGTAAGTCTTTTGTGACTTTGCGTACGCCGTGCCCTGAACCCCACCATTTTAGTCTGAACATTATTTTTTCTTGAGCCAGCTTCGCCAAGAGGTTTGTTTGGACAGCGTACGCAGGGTACGCACTTGCGTGACAGATTCGACGAGATAGAAGATATCGGGATCGACAGATTGTGCAGTTTTAATGACAAAATCGACCTGTTTTCTTGGGCATATTGCGTACATGAGCACACAATGCCCGTCGCGTCCTTCGCCATCAAAAGTTGTTACTCCTTGTCCTGTGGCTCGCAATGTTTCGGCGACAGAATATCCTTGGTGCTGTGAAATGAGTCGAACCACACTTGTGCCAAGAGCCATAAATCGTTCGATGATGATGCCGCAAGCATTGCCGGCAGCATAACCGGCGGCATAAGCGACGCCGAGTATGGGATATTCACCGAGTCTTGCAATGACTTGGGATACGACCGTTACCCAGACGAGGACTTCAAAAAACCCGAGAATGACAGCCATTGGGATACGTCCCTGAACGACTGAGATAGTTTTAATTGTGCCGAGCGAAACATCGCAGATTCGCATGGAAAAAGTGATCAATGCAAGCTGCCAAACGGAGAGTGAATCAAGGAATTCGACCATTTATGTTCCTTTTTGTATGTTGCCTTATGCGGTATGAGCTTATAAATAGATAGTATGGCCGTTTAGGGTGATAAGCGTTATTTAAGCCAACGACAACGGCGTTATTCGCAACTCTGAAATATCCAGAGTCCCTAAGCCGCGCGAATTAACACTTTAACCGAGAATAATCACTATGCTTTTAGATCTTTACATTTATCCTCATCCCATTTTGACGCGAGTCGCAGATCCTGTTGACACATTTGACGATGCCTTAAAGGAACTTGTCCAGAACATGTATGAAACCATGGTATGCGGCAATGGTGTGGGTCTTGCAGCTCCCCAAGTCGGCATCAGCAAGCGCCTTTTTATTGTAGACACAAGCCGTCCTGACGAACCGTCTACGCTCAAAGTTTATATCAATCCTAAGGTTATTCTTAAGGATGATCCTTTGGTGTGGAATGAAGGGTGTCTTTCACTTCCTGGTCTTTATCGCGATGTCAAATCTTTTGGTCATGTGATTGTCGAAGCTCAGGATGTCAATGGTGAAACGTTCCGAGAAGAGGCAACAGACTTACGAGCCGTGGCAATTCTTCATGAATATGCCCATCTTGAGGGTTCTGTTTTTATCGATCGCATTGCACCTGTAAAACGCAATTTGACAAAAAAATTCTGGTTTAAGAAAGCCTCACAATTGACGGAACAAACTTATAAAGACACCCAACTGAACTGTATTTTTGGCAAAAAAGACTCATGAAATTTTCAGCGCCAATCCATCGTCTTTCTCAAGTATTTTTTTCGGAAACGCCGCAGCCGACCCTATCTGTTCCTTGGTGGCTTCGTCTGATTTTCATGTGTTTAGGCGGTACGTTTATTTTTCTGGCGTTTCCGAACCATCATTTATTTTTTTTGGCTTATGTAGCCTTGGCGCTAGAGCTTTGGGCGATTGAAGGTCTCAGTGCCAAACGAGCCTTTTGGCTTGGCTGGCTAGGGGGTTCGATTACCAATATTGGCGGGTTTTACTGGATAAGCACTCTGCTGATTGAATTTGGTCACATGCCTCCTTGGCTTTCCATGCTCATTTGCAGTGCGCTTTGCATTGTGCAAGGGCTTGTCTACGGGTTATGGGCTTGGGGAGTACGCAAGCTCAATACGAAGAGCATCTGGAGTACAGCGGTAGCCTTTTTTGTTGCTGTAGAGATGTTTTTCCCCATGATTTTTCCGTGGTATTACGCCAACAGCCAGTACAATTTTATTCCTGCGATTCAGACAGCAGACATTTGGGGTGTTTTAGGCGTTACGATGCTTCTCGTGCTCGTCAATGTATTGATTTATGACGTGACACGCACCTTATGGCTCCGCCGAACCGACAAAACAGTCAAATTCCATCGCTTAGGTATTGGCATTGCAGCCGGATATATTCTTTTAGCTTTTATTTATGCCCCCATCCGCATTGCTCAGATTGATGCCATTGATGCAGCTTCACCGCGTCTCATGGTAGGCATGGTTGAAGGGGATGTTGGCATTTGGGAAAAAGAACCGCCTGAAAAGCTCCGCAACAATGTATTTATTCATCATACCATGTCTCATGAGCTTTCCCAGGAAGGGATTGATCTCGTTGTATGGCCTGAATCGAGTTATCAAACAGGCAATATTTGGGGCAGCCAGAAAACGACGGATTCACCGCTTGAACATGAACTCGATGCCTTATATGCCCCTTGGTTTCAGCCGACAGCCAGTCTCATTTACAACGTGATTGATCGTTCATTTGGGCAGGATTTTCACAAAGTTCCTGCTATCAGCACGAGTCTTCATACTGCGATGGTCGAAGCAGCTGAAGCCTATGGCTATCGGACGCTTGAGCCTTTTTATCCTTCGCTTGTTTCAGGCTATCCCATTGGATGCAGTGAAGAAAAACCTCAGATCATGCGTTGTCCGTATCGCCGTTTAATCCCTGAGGATCTCAAATACTATCTGCCGAGTGTAGAACCCCTAAGAGCCAGCCGAAAAGACGATTTACTCAGTATGATTCGTCCCCAAGACATCAGTTCTCCCATCCGTGATTTTGATGCAGCTGTGATGTTCGGCACCTTATCGATTGGACGTTCTCATGATGCTCAGATGGATTTTGAAAAGCTTTATCGAGAAAGTTCAAAGCGCCGCAAGCTGTATAACACAACCCAACTGGTAGAAAAAGACGGGCGTGTTTTAGGCACATATCACAAGACATATCTTCTCATGTTTGGAGAATACATTCCCTTTGCGGACAAACTCCCGTGGGTTTATGAAATTCTGCCGGAAGCAGGCAATCTGACACCTGGTACAGAAATCAAAACCATGCCGTTTCGAGGTTTCGATCTTGGACCGATTATCTGTTATGAGGATATATTGCCTCGTTATGTCCGTAAACTTTCCAAACTGAACCCTCATGTTCTTGTGAATGTCACGAACGATGCATGGTTTGGAAAAACTGCCGAGCCTATGCTGCATTTAGCATTGGCAATGATGCGCACGGTTGAGCACAGACGCTGGCTTATTCGTTCTACCAACACTGGTGTCAGTGCATTTGTGGATGCCAATGGCCGTATGGTTCAGCATACCTCGATTTATGAACCTGAAATTTTACGGCAATCAGTAGCCATGATGCCCCCCACACGGACGATTTACAGTTATATCGGGGATATATTGGGTTGGCTGGCAGCCATTTGGACCCTTATGTTGTTTTTCTTGAGATATCAATTTAACAAGCACTCAAGTTTGTCTTCCAATCCACCATTGAAAGAATCCGAGTCCGCCGAGTCCGAGAACAGGCAAGCAGGATGTGCAGAATGATTGTTGCGGTATACAAATAAATTCTGCTGCTATCCATCCTAAGATCCATGCCGTCAGCACCCATGGTCCTGCGACCACGAGTAACAGGACCAGCCGACGGCATTTCGGAACTGTTTGCAAATGCGTCTGAAGATTGCCAAAAACGGCTTCAGCACATATCGTACAAAACAAAATCATGACGATGCAGATGTATCCCATGTTTAGCCATGTATCTGTCATGATTCCAAATACCAATCCCCAAATCAAGATAATGGGTATTTGGCTGCAAATGAAGACAGCGGTTTGCGCTTTTTGAAAAGCGCGTGCCTGATTTAAGCCCGCGAAGTACTCATATTTTGCCTCATTTTGTGAAACCATGAGAACGAACATGGCGACGGCATGCAACAACAACGCGATCCATCCGGTAAATAAGATGTGTGACGGGTTCTGAAGCCATCCTCCGAATCCCAGGGCAGTGATGACAAGAAGCAAAGTAAAGGCGATGACAGCCCAAGTTCCTCTTGCAGCCCACAAGAGTGCAAATTGCAACCGAATCAATGACATCGTGTCAGCACCTTTGAAACATGCAACATTTCATGCTTCCATATTCCCTCGACAATGATGCGACTTTGAGGTTTTAAGCGCGGAAGGTACATGACAGGCATTTTGGCTTGTAGGCAAATATTTTCGTCACACAGCATTGCCAATCGTGTGTCACCGGTAGTTTCAGTTTGGTCGTTCAGGTGTTGAACTGTACCTTCCAAACGAAAAAACGCCTCTTCAACGGGTGAAAATTCCCGAATTGAAGTGGCGTATTGCGGCATTTTTGCGTTCATGGCCAGCAACACACCAACGAACAAGCTGGCCATTACGCAAGGTAAGATGACGGATGATTTTACATCCATTTGTCAGTATTGAAGTTGTAACCGACAGAAGTCGTAGTATCGGCTTTAACAGTGACTTTTTTGTTAACGGTTTTATTTTTATTTGGCAATTTCAGCTGAATGGAATGCGTACCAGCTTTAAGTTTCTTATTAACGGGGGTATTTCCAACGCGCGAGCCGTTAATGGAAACGGTTGCCCAAGGCACAGCTTTGATGCTGATCGTACCGCTTCCTCCTGCTTTTGGTTTAGCGGCAGCGGGCTTAGGTTTCGGTGCAGGAGCGGCTTTCGCCACAGCTTTTTCTTCTTTTTCGAGAACGAGTTTCAGGCTGGTATCTCCGCCTTTCATAGCTGTAAAGGTTCGTTCAGCCAATTCATAGCCGTCAGATTTGGCAGCAATTTTGATTTCAGAGCCAAATTTCAGTTCTTTGACGGTAACCGGGCTTTCTCCCAGTTCATTTCCATCGACGGTGATGATTGCGCCAGGCGGATCGGTACGAATTTCGAACTCAGGAATATAGTCGAGGGCAGCGAGTTTAGCTTCTTCTTCTGTTTTAAGTTCGACATCGATATCTTGTGAAGTCAGCACGATGTAGCGTTCGATGGTGACGGGTTCATATCCCTTTTTTTCGAAGGTGATAGAATATTTTTCTCCAAGTTTACTTTTATGTGCATAGATGGGGGTTAAAGCGAAGTCTCCATTTTCGTCCATTAATTTTTTCTCATTCAACGTCACGGTGACATCCGAAGGCGTTGTTTTGAAATTGACGAGAGCTTCTGGAGCTTCATAGACAGGGAGTTCTTCAGCATCTCCTAACCCCATCCA
>JAGBXG010000234.1 GCA_017629415.1 Pseudomonadota bacterium
CGCATTGAGGCAGACGCCAACATGCTCGGCAAATACCGATGGCTCTAGGGGTAAAAGAAAAGCCGCCTCGCAAGGGGCGGCTACCAGAAAAGCCAGACAAGAAAAGCTAACGGAATTACGAAGCAAACAAACGCTATACCAAAGATGAACAAGCAGTAAAGAAAGTCCATAACCTTTCCGAATATACCCTCTGATGGTTTGGTTGGTTCATAATGGAATACAAACATCTCTCACCTCCATCCTGCTTGAGATCTCTATGACATGAATAATAGTCACTATTCCTAAAAAAGCAAAAGGAAATAAGATATGGAAAAGCTCGCACTTTTAAAACCGTTCAAACTCAAAAATGACAAAGAAATCACCGAACTATCACTTCAGTTTGATGAGCTGTCGGTGGCAGATTTACGACAAATCAGGCAGCTGGAATCTCAGATTACTGACAATAAGATTGTGGATACCGAAAGCATGGTAAAACCTAAGAACCTGTCATTTGAATTTCAGCTTGCGTCGGGATTTCTGGCCGCCGTTAAGGGAACGGACGGGCTTCAGATCGGCGATTTCACGCGATTGCCTATGACGGACGCCATAAACCTCGCACGGACGTCCAGTTTTTTTTGGCTAGGTGTGGATTAAGGCAATACTCTGACATCGTGCGTCTGCATGGCGTCATTGGTCAATTGGCTATTCAATACCACACGGACATTGTGAGACTGCTGGAGATGCCCATCACGGCACTCTACTACCACTTTTTACTGGTGATACGTGGCATGGAGGCAAAATGAGTCGAACATCTGAATACACACTGGAGTTACAGATTCAGGATGACAAAAGCAAAGATGCCCTTCGTGAACTCGAAAAGGGATTGAAGAGCGTTGGTGAAACTGTCAAGCGGGATGCATCTGGGGATGACCTAACCAAGAATCTTGAAGTCTCTCAAGCCGCAGCGCAAAGCATGATCGAGAGGTTTCACGAAATGGCCAGGGATTCCGAGCTGGATTTTCAGGCCATAGCCAAAACGTATTCCAAAAATGCCGGAAAGGTCATTGCCGAACTTGAAAAGCAATATGCCAGCGTGAAAGACCAGCTTGACGGCGTTCAAAAAGAGTATGATGAAAATGCTGAAGCAATTAAAAACTATAACAAACAACTTGAGAACAAAGGATTAAAGCTTAGAGAACAAGCTGAAATATCTCGCAAAATCAAAGCCCTGGAAGAAGCTCAGAAGGCATTGAAGTACGACGAACTTCAGGCTCAGGTTACACAAAACCGCCAAATCCGTGCCAATCTGAAAGCCGCTGAGCAATCGGCGAGATTAGAAAGGGCTAATGCCAAATATAAGAAGCTCGAAGAGTTACAGGCGAAGCGCAAGGCGGCGACGGATAAGGCCGAAAAGAAAGACCTGGCTGAAAAGATCAAGCAACAAAAAGCCTACATCAAAGCCATTGAACAGGCTGAAAAGATAACGAGAAAAGCAACCGAACAAACGGGAAGGCTTGGCAAAGCATGGGAAAGTGTTCTGAAAAATGCCGATAGATTAAGTAAGGTTACACAGTTTGCCTACAACGCTACGGGCATGGTAGGGGGCGCGGCAAGAACGGCCATCGGTGCTGGCAAGGCCGCGTTTGGCATAGTGTCCGGGGCGATTAGCGGTGTTTCGGCTGTCGCCGACCGAGAGGTCGAAAAGGAACGGCTGGCAAACCGCGTCAAGGGGTTCAATCTTGACGATGCCAAAGACATGATGGGACAGCTCTACATCCAGACCGGGGCTGATTATGCCGTCATTGTCGAGGCTATCAATCGCGTTCAAAACGTCCTCAAATCCAATGACAAGGGGGAACTTGTCGCGGCCACAGCCACCGAGATTCGCTATCCCGGAGCAGCGCAGACCTTCGCTTCGGCAAACACACAGGCAGATGCTGCCAACTTTGCCAGATACGGCAACCGCCTCAAGGCCGTTCAGAATGCCACCGGTGCAAGCGACGAGCAGGTTCAGGCGGCATCCGAGCTGATCAACAACCTCAAGCCGGAATCGTTCAAGAATGCCAGCTTAACCGACTTGCAGACCGTCTATCTGGGGCTTCAAAACAGCGGTGCGTTTGACAGCCAGGATGAGCTGGACAAGGCGTTCAAAAAGTTCGTTGCCGATCAGTCCAAATCCGGCCAGAATGCGTTTGAATTTGCCCAGAATTACGACTGGAACAAGACCATTACGGGGGAACGTAACCGCATTCAGGCATCCAACACGCTTGCCAAGATCGACTGGGGCACGATGGGGAGCGCTTTGAGCAAGACCGATGAGCAGACATCGCAGGGGCAATCCTCCGCCGAAACGATGGCCATGAAAATGCGCCAGATGGAAGAGAAGAAGAACGAACTCATGCTCAAACTGGTTCCTGCTGTATTACCGATTGTCGAAAAGCTGTCTGACCTCATATCAGGGCCAACCGGCAGCCAGATCATTGACGGGTTCGTCAATCTGTTCAAGGCCGTTATTCCGGCACTTGATCCAATTTTCAAACTTCTTGAACCAGTACTCAAGGTTATGTCGAGGGTTATGAACTGGCTCGGCGATGTCATTATTCCAAAGCTGTTATCCGTGCTTCAGTCCATCGCAGATTGGTTCGGTTCGGATGACAGTGACGAATACGCCATGCCGCAAAATGCCGCAGGTGGGCTTGCGTTCATGCCGTCGATTGTCGGCGAGCGAGGGCCGGAGGCAATCATTCCACTGGATTACAGCCGGGCACAGCGGGCGGAAAATATCGCCAACACTGTCAACCAGACCTTCAACATGGGCAACAGTCAAACGACGGCATTGAGCCTTGCACAAGCCGTGCGTTCGCGTGATTTCACGCGGGCAATGACCGACAACCAGTTCTTTACCCGAAGATGCGGAGCGTTCTAGCCCCGGCCCCCTCTAAATCTCCCCCGGCGGGGGAGACTTTGACCAAAGAGAGACACCAATGAAAACCTATATCGCAGTTCATGGGGATACCTGGGACAGCATCGCTTACAAAACCGTGGGTGATGAGTTCTTGTGCGACCAGATTTGTGCGGCAAACAGCCGAGAACATGAGGGCGTGGTGATGTTCGAGGGTGGCGAAAAGGTCATCATTCCCGACATTGCGGCCACGCAATCGACGATCATCAAAGCACCATGGAGCTAAGCTATGCAATACCTGGCATGGGCTGATATTGAGATTCCTTTGTGCCTGGTCACGGGCTTTTCGTATGCCAAGCGAGCGCGAACCGTCAATCATGCGCGAAATTTCGCGTCTGCGCGAGGTTTTGAGGCGAGTGAGATTTCTGTACGGGTGACATTGAATCGTGGCGTGGCGATGGCCTACGGGCTCGAATTTGGGCGTTATGTGGAACTGCTCGAATCGTTCGACGCATCCAAAGACAATCCGCAGGGCACGGTCACGGTCGGTGGCTATCCCATCTATCCCGAACTCAATTTCGCACTCACCAACATCAATCGCACCTACCAAACGGATTTGGCCACCGATGACATCACAGTTTTGGAAGCAGACATCACGCTGTCGGGCGGCG
>JAGBXG010000235.1 GCA_017629415.1 Pseudomonadota bacterium
ATCGTACATGAATCTGTATGACAGCAGCATCATTTCGCGAGCACGTACGCAATATGCCAATATTTTAGACACCCTGGATGCCAAAATGGTCATTGGGGATCCGTCCCAATATTTTGATTCAGGCAAAGTGCTGATTGCGGCAGCCAACCCCGATATGATGGAAAATTATATCGAAAAAAATGACCTTGTTATTTTAGGCAATCGCTATGAATCTCAGCTTTGTGCCATTGAAATGGACGCCGGATGTATCATTGTTTGCGATGGTGCAAGCGTGTCTTTGACCATTCGCAAACTGGCCACAGAACATGGTTGTACGGTCATTACCACGCCACATGATACCTATACGACCGCGCGTCTGATCAATCAGGCCATGCCGATTCGTTATTTTATGACAAAAGAACATGTCATTTCTTTTTCAGATGAAGATTTTTTAGATGATATTCATGAAATTATGGCAAGCAAACGCCACCGCGATTTTCCCATCTTGGATGCCGACGGCAAATATCTCGGGATGATATCACGCCGGAATTTGCTGGGTGCCAAAGGCAAACGCGTGATTCTCGTTGATCACAACGAGCGTTCTCAAGCTATTGCCGGCATGGAAAATGCCGATATTCTCGAAATTATCGATCACCATCGTCTGGGCACGATCGAAACGATGCAGCCCGTTTTTTTCCGTAACCAACCGCTCGGCTGTACAGCGACGATTATCACTCAAATGTACCGCGAACGCGGAATCGAGCTGGATCGTTCGACTGCCGGTCTTTTATGCAGTGCCATTATTTCAGATACATTGCTGTTCAGATCACCGACCTGCACTCCTATGGATCGTCAGACCGCCTTGGAACTGGCACAAATTGCCCAAATCAACATTGAAGAATATGCGCGCCGCATGTTTGCAGCCGGCAGCAATCTTAAAGGCAAAACCGATCAAGAAATTTTCTATCAGGACTTTAAACGCTTTTCTGTAGGCAAATCTCTTTTCTGTATTGGTCAGATTACTTCGCTTGATGCCGAAGAACTCGATGATCTGAAACCGCGTATGATAAATTATGCGGAAAAAGCTAAAGAATATCACCATGTCGATATGATGTTCTTCATGTTGACCAATATTTTGACGGAATCGACGGATCTCATTTGTGTCGGTCCAGGTTCAGAACAACTCGTTGCTAATGCCTTCCGCCTTAACGATGTTGGCGTTGAAAAAACTGATGGCATTATCGCCCTGCCCGGCGTTGTTTCTCGCAAGAAACAACTGGCACCTGTCATCATGATGGCACTTCAGAACTAAAATTAAGGCTCTGCCCTACGGCACACCCAAAGTTCTTTGGGGCTCCGCCCCAAACCACGCCAAGGGGCTGAGCCCCTTGGAACCCACAATGGATTAACGGTTTTCGTAAGTCAGACGGATACCGCTTAATCACGTTTAAGGGCGGAATGGGACCCTGTATCCCATTCCGCTTTTCTGTCGCCCACCGCATTGTAGGTGAATTGTAACTTTGCATACGCCGTACTCTTGGCTCCCCCATGTATTTGTCCCCCATTATAAGTGTGCGTTTTACTTTTATTCAGAAACACAGCAATATCATTTGATTTATCTGAAAAGTGTGATAATGCGTTTTTTGCGTTCGTTACAGCCAGATTTGGCATAATGTTAAGTACGTTTGTACAAACGAGCGGTTTAAATTGGGTTTAATGTATCCAAAAGAATCAGGTTTAATGCATCCATAAGATTTGGATGAGATCGTGATTCTGAATCATCAGGATTGATGGATTCACGTTTTGCAACGGATGTAAGTGCAATATATTTCCATGTTTTTATGGATATAAAAGTATATCGTCAAAACGAGATGAAGTATTAAAGGTGAAAAGATTTATGCTGGAGCAAGGGAATGAGTGATAGTCAGCATCATTATGAGCAGGCGCGTTGTGTTTTATCGGTCATGGAACTTTCCAAACCAGTTGCCTTAGCGACGATAAGTCAAAAGACTGGAATTCGCCTTGCCGAACTGATACGGCTTTCCAAACGTTTAGAATCGGCGGGTTTGATACGTCGAGTCATGGATAACGGCAATACATTTTATATTTTACTGACCAAAAGTTATGACTCTCAATTAGTAGATTTATTTTTCCCACCTGATCAGGAACCTGCTGCTAAGCCCATGAGCAGCCGTGATGCCATTATGAAGCGTCGCCGTTCCCAGCGTGAAGCACAATCTGAATCTGAAAATACACGCTCGAATTTATCTTCAGACCATTTAAGTCCGATGTCCGGCGGTCGTTTTCATCGTCAGAAATCGAACACAGGTCCCGAACCGTTAAGTGCCGTTGATTTGCTGGCCATGCGTCGTTCTTCGCCAACAAATCCGAGAACCTTTGATTTAAATCGTGCCTCTTCTCGTATGTCATCGAGTTCTGGCGATTTTGAGCGTTACACGACACCAGGAACAAGCAATTCTACACTCCGTTCCAGCGATGTTTTTCGCAGTCCGGCATCATCCGCGAGCAATAAAGCCGTTTTTATGAACCGTCCCATTCCTCGCGGGCCGATCAATTCGCGTTCTATGTTTACAGGCATGCCGCCTGCCGATCTTGATCCGCAGCCCTTTGAACGTTCGGACAATAAATTTAAACAAATCAATCCGGATGAAACGCGTGCTCAAATGCCGCTGATTCCGCTCAAGGCGATGCCTCAGACGAACAACGATGTGACAGAATCCGATGTTCGCACAACGCTCGGCATTGCCGATAATCTGCCGATGTTGACCATATTAAGCCCGCGCCCCTGCCATGATGTATGGAAATCCTGTTCTGCACTGGCCAATGCCGGCGGCGGTGTGCTCGTACTCGGTATGCGTAAATATGTACATGGCGATGACATCACCTATTATATCAAATCGGTGAACCACCCTGAAGAAAGCATCAAACAGCTGCTGAAAGCGTTTAATGACCGCAATATCATCAGCGACTGCCCTAAAGATCCGAATTTTATTGAAATGAAAGATTTTGGGCGCAAAAAAGTCATTGTCCTGCACATCGATCCTTCGCAGCTTTCACCGGCACCTTTGTTTACAGCCAGAGACTCTTTTGGCATGCGTACGACAAGCGGATGCTATATTTATCGCGATGGCGAAGCTGTCCATTGTACCGAAGAAGAAATCAAAGAACTTTGGATACGTCTCCGCGCCGGACAGGAAGAAATCGACTGGGAACAAACCGGCGAACAGATTGATGTGGACATGGAACGCAAAGTCAAACTTCATTTGCCGCCGATCATGGATGACACGGTTCGTCCGCTGTCACGCCGTGAATGCACTTACGGCCAAGCGTTGCCACAGCCTGATCTGCCTGCACACTTGCGCGGCTATGCCGCGAAACCCGATATCCGCAATCGTCCCGATTATCTGCCGCTCTACCCGACAGCAGACGAGTTTCTCAAGGAAGCAGCACCTCAAGCTCAAAGCGTCATACCAGCCAAGGCTCAACAACAGCCCCTGCCTCCACCGACAACCTCACCGCTCGAAAAGCTCATTTCTGAAGGCGATATGGAACGGCCATCACGCCGCATCAAAGCACCTGCACCGACACGTGCATCTGATGCACCCTCTCATCCTCAGACCGTCAATTCCCTGCTGCTGGCAGAAGATATCCGTCCCATATCCACGGTTTCAGCAACACCTTCTCAACCTTCAGCACCTTCAGCAGCCCATATTCCGCCGAAACTTGAGCAAGCCGATCGCGCCGAACTCGACGCCATTGCAGCACCTGCCATCCAGCATCCCCGTCTGCCCACTGCACGTCTCTGTGAAATCGCGATTACAGTATGCCAGCACGCCTGCCTGAAACCCGCAGAACTTGCTGAACTCTTAAACCGCAAACTCGTCCCCATCCGCGACAGAGTCATGCCGAAAATCAAAGAACATCCCAATGTTCACTGCGTCGATAATATTTATTATTATATCGACAAATAATTCTGCCGTCCCAAAACAAACATCCTTATCCAAGCCATTCAGAATCATGCCAATTTTGAATGGCTTTTTGTTTGCTCAGTTCCCCAGGGAATCTCTGAACGATTGATTTTTTTATGCATGTGGGGGCCAAGCCCCCAACGCCGCTATTTGCAAGCAAATACGCGGCTACCCCC
>JAGBXG010000236.1 GCA_017629415.1 Pseudomonadota bacterium
CCCGGCTTAATGATGGCGTGCTTTGTCGGCCATGGTGGAACGAACGCTATCGGCGTTTGTCAGTTGTTCGATTTCATCTTCGGTAAGAAGTTTGAGTTCGAGCAGTTTATCGCGAATGGATTTTCCTTCGTGAATGGCATCGATTCCGATTTGGCAGGAACGATCGTAACCGATTCTGGCAACCATGGCTGTAATCAATGCCGTTGAAGAAGCTACGCCGGCGCGGCATTTTTCGACATTGGGTTCGATGCCTTGGATGCAATGTGAAGCCATCATGATGCAGGCATTGCCGAGCAAATCGAGGTCGTTGAGCAAGCAATCTGCGATGAGCGGCAGGAAAGGATTGAGTTCGAGGTTGCCCTGGCTGGTGGCATAAGTGATCGATGTATCATGTCCAATCACTGTGAAACAGACTTGAGTCATTGCTTCAGGAATGACGGGGTTGACTTTTCCGGGCATGATTGAACTGCCGGCCTGACGTGCAGGAAGCATGATTTCGCTGATGCCGGTTTGCGGACCTGACGACATAAACCGTAAGTCTGTACTCATTTTGAGCAATGAAACGGCAAGTGTTTTGAGGACACCGCTGACGTAAGCACTTTCGTCAAGGTTTTGTGTTCCATCAATGAGGTCTTCGTTTTGTACGAGCTCGATCTGCGTGATTTTAGCAAGCTCTGGGACAACATTTTCGACATAGGCGTGGGAGGCGCTGACACATGTACCGATGGCGGTGCCGCCGAGGTTGACATGATGCATGGCACGTCGTGCTTGAACCAGTCGGCTGAAATCGCGGTTCAAGGCTTCGGCGTAAGCTTTAAATTCAAATCCAAGTGTGGTCAGAACGGCATCTTGATATTGTGTGCGGCCAACTTTGACGACATCTGACAAACGTTCAGCCTGTTGACGAATCGTCAATTCAAGGGTTTTCAGTGCAGGCAAAAATTTATCGATTTGGCGAATCAAAGCCAATTTATATGCCGTCGGGCAGGCATCGTTGGTCGATTGCTGATAATTGATATCATCAAGCGGCGAAACACGGCTGTAGGTGCCCTTGTCCAAACCTAAAATTTCAAGCGCACGGTTGGCAATGACTTCGTTGACATTCATATTTAATGAAGTACCAGCACCGCCTTGAAGCGGATCCACAACAACAGCATGATCTAATTTGCCTTCTGCCATTTCCTGACAGGCTGCTTCAATGGCATCAGCTTTAGCCGTATCCTCTTTCCATGTGCCTAACGCGCGTGACGTGCGAGCACAGGCAAGCTTGACATCACCCATTGCGTGAATCCATGAGGGATGTACATGGCGACCGGTCAAGGGAAAATTCTCGACACTGCGTGCCGTATGAACACCGTAAAGTGCCTCAGCAGGAACCGCGTATTCGCCAATTAAATCGTGTTCAATGCGTGTTGTCATCTTGGATATCCTTATAAAATTCTATGAATAGATTTACCGGCATACACAGAAATATGCCTACAGTATCTTTTACAACTAGCGTTTAAATTACGCTATTCCCAATGTAGGCAAATGTCGTTTATTTTTAGCCGAAAAAGGGCATAAGAAAGATATTTTTGTGATTTTTTGCTTTTGAATATGGGATTTCATGCAGGGGGCAACGCCCCCTGCGGCGCTATC
>JAGBXG010000237.1 GCA_017629415.1 Pseudomonadota bacterium
CGCGCGAAAGCAGAATCTTGGCCTTGCGCTGAAGTTCAATCGTCAGACTGTAGCCCAGACGGAACAAACGTTTGAGCGCCACATGCCCCAAAATACGCGCCGCGACCTCATCATTGAGTTCCGAAGCATATTCCAGACCCAAATTGAGCGTAGCCACCGCCAAAAGCATGCTGTCTTCAAACCCTTGCGTCTCGTGCGGCTGGAAACCGTCAAACGTCGCCACCTGCTGTGCAATGCTCAAAAGCTGCGTCTTTATCGATTCGGAAGCGCCCATCTTGGCCAAAATCCGCGCAAAATAGCAGTCCTGAGCGGCAGTTTTATCCAGCGCAGCCAACGCCGCATCGAGCTTGCTCGTCGAAGGATAAGCCTGAACATAGAGTTCTGCCTTGATTTCCTTGCGGATTTTGTCCGTCTCGGCCGGTACATCGACATTGGCAAACAACGCCGCCGCCTCGTGACGCGGCATGTAGCCATATTCGCGGATGCGTTCCGTACGGAAACGATAAGCCTGCTCCTCAAGGTCGCTGCCCATTTCAAAATGCATGGCCTCAAGCGTCGACCAGGCTTTTTCAATGCCCAAAATGGCATACAATTTTTCAACGAGCTGACGCAGCAATTCAGCCTTGTCCGCATCTTCAGGATACGCAATCCAATACGTAAAATCCGGTGTCTGCGCGATATTCGGCGACTCATTATCCGGAATTTCGACCTCATCATTCTTATCTTCTGCCATATAAAGTCGAATATTGCGGCTCAGATAGAGCGCCAAGACCTCCGGATCAAGCTCGCGCCAAAATTCGGCAAACTTTTCATCCGGCACGGCCAAAAGCTGCTCAACCCAAGGCGTCAAATGCTCATCACGCATCTGATCATCGCGCCAGATATCGAGATCCAAACACGTCTGAACCTGCTCAGGCGCCGCATATTCCACCAATGCCATCGCGTCCGCCGGACCCACGGCATGATAAAGGTCATAAAATTCAATCGGATCCAACGCCTGAACCGCCGCCGCAGTATCTTTGGCCTCAAGCAACGCATTCATGCGATCGCGCGGTTTCTTGGCCAACGTCGCACGATCATCAAGCTGAAAAATATCTAAAAAATGGCTCTTCATATTCAATTCCTAAAAAATTCGTTTTTCATGCCGGGACTCTGGCGTTTGGAATTCCGCCGGGGCGCTGCCCCGGACCCTGCCAAGGGGCTGAGCCCCTTGGAACCGCAATGGGGACTTGCGGTTTTGGTAAGTAAAACAATTCGTGAATACTGACGTTTCAAGGGCGAAATGGGGCCCTGTCTCCCATTCCGCTGGCTAAAACCAATACGTTTCTGTAAGTTTTATGTCTTATTGCCACGCTTTGATGCACATTCTTTGTCAGCTTCGTCAGACCTCACCCCATGCCGCTTCACGGTTGGCGCGCCTCACCCCCTGAATTTAGAGAGGACTTGACCTCACCCAATGCTGTTTCGCGGCCGCCCTCTCCCAAAAGGAGAGGGCAAATGGATTCGCTTCGCTCATCGCGGCAAACCCGGGTTTACCGCAAAGTCCCCCTCGCCATTCATTGAGAGAGGAACGTCAGCCAACGGCTGACAAGGGGAAGAGGTCAATGTCAGTAACCAGTACCCGGCTGACCCACGAAAACCGCTCAAATTTGCGGGATTCTAAAGGGGCTCAGCCCCTTAGTGGGGTCCGGGGCAAAGCCCCGGGCGAGGGGTGGGGCTCAAGCCCCACAATATCTATGCTGTCTTTGTCTTTTCAATGAGTTGAATCAAGGCTTGGCAAGCTTCTTCGAATGTCATATCTGAGGTGTCGAGAACGACAGCATCATCGCATTGAATGAGGGGGCTATGTTCGCGGTTAAATTCGGTGATATCGCGTTCTTGAATTTGTTTGACGACATCTTCAAAGTTGAAATTTTCGCCTTTAGCTTGAAATTCTTTCATGCGGCGCATGGCACGGGCTTCGGCGGTGGCCGTGTAATAGACTTTGAGATCGGCATTGGGAAAAACAACCGATCCGATATCTCTGCCTTCTACGATGGAGTCTGTGGCATGTCCCAAACGGCGTTGAATGTCGAGCAATTGTGAACGCACTTCGGGCATGGGGGAAACTTTATTGACGCATTGGGTCGTTTCAAAGGTACGGATTTCTTTGGATACATCGCGATCGCCGATAAAGACTTTTTGACCGGCTTTATGGGCTACAAAGCGAATATCAATCGTTTTGGCGATTTCGCCGCAAGCGGCAGGATCGGTTTCAACGCCGCGTTCCATTGCCGTCAAAGCCACACAACGATAAATGGCACCTGTATCGAGCAAACTCCAGTTTAATCTTTTGGCCACTTCACGGCAAACAGAGCTTTTTCCAGCGCCGCTTGGTCCATCTACTGCAATAATCATATTTTCTCCCCAATGTGATGGATGTTTATGACGAAATTCGACAAATGCCGACAGAGCATTTTCTCCATCTGGCGTTAGTCTTTAGCTTATTTTCATGCTTCAAGTTTTGTATGGCATGGTTGGCGGCATTTCATGGGTTTGATGATGTTTGATACAAAATGGCGGTGCATCGGACAGACCGCCGCGTTCCACTATCATCGTCTCATGCCGTTGTGCATTCAACCCTTTGCAAAGCACTTCATGGGCTTTTAAATGCTCAATTTTGCCGCAAGTATAGAAATCCACGGCAGCATAACCATGTTCGGGCCAGGTATGAATGGAAAGATGTGACTCCTGAACGACGACAACCCCACTGATGCCTTGCGGTGAAAAACGATGAAATACCGTTTGCACCACCGTAGCTCCAGCCGCCTGAGCCGCCAAATTCAACAGATTTTCAAGCCGATCTGCATCGTTCAATATGGCTTTGTCACACGCGTAATATTCGGCCAAAAGATGACGGCCACTGATATTCAAATCACAATCCTCCCAAGATATTTCTCACCACACATCATGTATGGCAACTGAATATACCACATAAAACCATGAAATGGACAACCAGAGTGGTTCTGTTTTGGCATTCCCAAAAGTACAAATTCTTTTTTTAAATCATGCTTTTTTACATTTCATTTCTTGCTTTCTCGAAATTACATCCATTCTGCGGCAAAAAACAGCAGAAAATACCTTTTTGCGCGACAGAATGGCGCGCTTTCTTCGTCAGCTGCGTCATTCCAGTCGGTCACGTGCGCCAGCACGCTCCCTCCTTTCATGCCTTGCTTTCTCGAAATCACATCCATTCTGCGGCAAAAAATAGTAGAAAATTCGAATGATTCAACGCC
>JAGBXG010000238.1 GCA_017629415.1 Pseudomonadota bacterium
CATGCCCGGAAAACGTGCATGGGCTGGATGCTGTAACGATAATCCTGGTTATGCGGATATGTTGCGCTGGTACGCATGATGAATGCTTTCTCATGGACCGGCAAATTTAAGATATTACGTTTGAATTGAGGCGTATATCCCCAATATTGTTCTGCATTGGATAAATAAAGTGTTGTGACAGACAAATTCATCTTTTTGAGGGTTTGGGCGATAGACTGAAATGCTAGATTCCCCAAAAGATTGGCCTGGAAACTTCGCAAACGTTCGGTTTCAATCAGCGTTTTAATATATTGAAAAGTTTCAGGGTCGTTCATGAACGTCTTTTGATCCATCTTTTGGATCTTACGAAGTTCTCGCGCGACACTTTGGTTTGCTGTGCGATAAACTTTTGAAATGAGTTTGCGATCTTTGAGGCCATAGCTGGCAAATTTAGCCCGGGCTTCCGATGACATCAGCAAATCATTCGCTTTCTGACGATTCTCGAAATATTCTAATAAACACGCGCTATCAGGGCAGGCACGCCAAAACGTCATATAGATATGATGTAAGATGACGACCCATGGATCATAATCGATGAGGAAAGCCAGTTCTGGTCTTTGCCATCCTGTAAACAGATAGCCCTGATCTGTACCGACACCGATATAAGTGCCGCCAAGATTTTGGATAGAATCATGGAATAATTCGGGATGTTTTTCGTCGCTGAACAGAAAATGTTTGCCTTCATGCTGCGCTTTGACGGCATCCAGAATTTCGGGCGGAAGATCCCACGTGATGCTGTTCAGCAACTCCACATGTTCAGGCGCCAAAGGTGCGATACCTTGGGGCTTGGCTTGAGCTTGAACAGGGGCATTTTCCAGTTTAACTTGTGTATCATCGGGCAGGGGAAGGACATCAGCATGGGGATTGTCATTGTCCTCAGGTATTGAAGGAATTTCTGCCTGTTCAGCGGTTTGAGGTGTTGTGGGCTGTGCAGCAGCTTGAGAAGGAATTTCTGCCTGTTCAGCGGTTTGAGGTGTTGTGGGCTGTACTGCAACTTGAGATGGTGCTTTTTCTGTTGGTAATTCTTTATCCGAGGTCGGTTTTTGACCGGAATTTGCAGGTGGAATGGCGTGATCAACAGGCAGATATCCTGTTTCCGGCTGTTTCTGAGAACATCCGAAAAGAGCAATTCCCAAAGCTATGATAAAAAATCGTTTCTTCATGAATTTCACTTAAAACCAGGATAAAGCGCACACAAACAAATGGCATCATTCGCAGTAAAACGAGTGATGCCATGGGTGTTATTCAATCTTGATTACTTTTGGGCAGGCGCTGCTGCAGCCGGTGCGGCTTTGGGGGCAGGCGCTGCTGCGGCCGGTGCGGCTTTGGGGGCTGCTTTCGTTTTACCGGGAACCGGAGCTGCAGTTGCCATCATGCCGCCGAGCAGACCGACAAGTGTTTCCATTTGGCTGTCTGAGAATTTGACGTTGGCGGTCAGATCTTTTTTAGCGGCGCTGATTTTGACGGCATCTTTAATGAATCCGATACCGAGTTCAGCCATGGAAGGATCGCTTAAGATCGGCATGACTGCTGCATTGATGATGGATGCACCGTCTTTTGCGACGGCATCGCTCTTGGTCTGTGCAATGACATTAAGATTTAAACCATCTGCAAATGCAATGGAAATCGAAGCACTGTCGGCATCCGTCAGGCTGATGGATTTGCCGGGTTCACCGTCCAGTTTGAAATCTTTGACTTCTTTTTTGAGGGCATCTGTCATTTTAACGGCAACGCGAATATCAGAACCGGCTGTCGTCTTGGCATAAGCCTGATAAAGTGCTGCATCACGGCTCTTCAAATCTTTGACTTTATCTGCCTTGGCATTGTCAATAATCGGTTTAATATCAAGGCTTTGGTGACAAACCACAATACGGTTGTCGCTCAGAAGTGCCAGGGAGCTGCCTTGATAGGTATAAATCTTATTGCCATTGTGATCGGCTGATGCCACATTGTTCTTTTTGACTTGCTCATCAAACAGAGCATTGATGGCTTTCTTGGCATCCACGGCTGAACAGACATTGCCTTTATCTGTAAAGGCTACGGTGACTAAATCGATGTCTTTTTTATAATCAACGCCAATATCTTTCAGAAATTTCAAAGCCTTTTCTGCTTCACCCAATGCACTTTGATTCTGATCCACAGAATCATTGATCATTTTGTTGGCAAAAAGCTTGTCGATATCTAAACTCGCGATACCCGCAAAATCACCCGCCAGAATATCGATGGCATCTGCATCCTTTGCCATGGCCTGGGCCGAAATTCCAAGTGAAAGAGCTACTAAACCGGCGATACATGCACGTTTCATGATTTGTCTCCTTATGGCGTTGACGTGAGCTTTCCAATGCTTCACAAATTTATCTTCATCATGAGGAATCCTTGACTGCATCCGTCTCAGACTCACAAATTTACGATATGGCAAAAGTGATGCCAAATCCATTAACTATCACGTTCAAAATAAAATGCAGAAATATTTTCTGAGCATTCATAAAGGAATAAAACAGAGATACGTGTGAAAGTATTCTTGAAAAATGACTCAAATACATTTAACGGAAATCCCAAAATAAGGCGCATTGCTTTATCCATATATGAAAAATTAAGTCATCAAGTGAGATTTAAAGTTGTCAAATATTGCATGTCAAAAGGAGAGCAGAATCATGAAAACTGGCTTGTGGATGTTAATCTTGGCATGTCTTATGATTTGTTCAGCTTGCTATGAAGAGACGGGATCAAGTCACTATACACCGCTTCCTTTGCCCGACGACATTATATTGCCACCATTGCAAGGTTCATCTTCAGCAGGACAAAATTGCGGCAAAAATCAAATACGATGTGATGACGTTTGTGTCGATACTCAATCTTCTGTTTCACATTGCGGTAAATGTGGCAACGCATGCAACAAAGGCGAAATGTGCGTTAAAGGAAAATGTACAGCCAAATGTACCGTCAATCAATGCAGTGGTACCTGTGTCGATCTCAGTTCTGATGCCGCAAATTGTGGAATGTGCAATGTGCAATGCGGTAAAAATATGGCCTGTGTCAATTCCGAATGTGCTTGTGCAGAAGGCTATTTCGATTGCGACGGCAATTCACGCAACGGCTGTGAATCCAACAGAAAATGCGGCTGTCTACTCGATGCCGTATATCCATGCTATTACGGCCCGGATGACACCTTCAAATATGGCGAATGCCAAAAAGGTGTCATAGAATGCATCATCTTAAACAATAATGTTGTACTGACCGCATGCGAAGGCTCTAGAACGCCTAAAAATGTATCTGTCTGCACAGAGAAGGACTACAACTGCAACGGTTTGCCGGATGGTCATGAGGACGCCGATAACGATGGGTTCTCAATCTGTGAAGGGGATTGCTGTGAAAATGAAAGCCAATGTAATTCCGCCAATCCAAATCTGATTAACCCTGGTAAAAAAGAAGTGCCGGGTAACGGCATCGATGACAATTGTAACCATCAAATTGATGAAACAACAGAATAACATTCACATTTCAAATGTGTATCTTGGGAAGCATTCAAAGGGGAGAACAAACGATGAAAAAATGGCTTATCGTACTGCTGTGTGCTTTTTCAGCTTTGTCTTTAGCCTGTGAGACAGCTGAAAATAACACTTCGGGAGATAACGGAACATCCGGAGACAATCACCAAACCGGTGATAATAATAACCATGACAACCAGGACAGTCAGGGTAACGTCATTGTGATTACCAAGCCAAGTCAGACCTGTGGTTCCAACGAGGCGCTTTGTGATGATGGCGTTTGCCGTGATATCAAGACTTCTGTTTCAAACTGCGGTCGATGTGGCAAGACATGCAACACCGGCGAAACATGTATCAATGGCGAATGCTATAGCTGTACGGAAACGCAATGTGGAGACGCTTGTGTCGATATCACGTCAGATGCGGAACATTGCGGCGGATGTTATCAGGCTTGCGGACAAGGCATGGCTTGTTCAGATTCTGAATGTGCCTGTGCCCCCGGTCATTACGATTGTGATGGCGATTCCAGCAATGGCTGCGAATCCAAAACAGGCTGTACCTGCACGCCAGGTGCAACATTTGAATGCTATTACGGGCCGGAAGGTACAGCCGGTATCGGTGAATGCCGCAATGGTACAATGACATGCCTCAGGCAGGATGACATGATTACTCTCGGTGCCTGTGAAGGTGTCGTCATGCCGCGCAATGTGCCCTTCTGTACAGATAAAGACTACAATTGCAACGGTCTGCCCGATGGCATAGAAGATGCCGATGGCGATGGATTCTCCATTTGTGACGGCGATTGCTGCGAAAATGAAACCCAATGCAATGCCAACAACCCCGAACTCATCAACCCGGGCATGATGGAAGTCCCCGATAACGGCATCGATGACAACTGCAACTACCGGATTGACGAATCCGCCTCCTCAAACAGCTCGCCTGTCGAATTCACCTACGGTTCCAGTGATTTAAACGTCACGGCTTTGGCTATGGCACAAGCCATGGGTATCACAGATATCTGTGATGCGGCAGACAGCTGTGCCTACGGCTTGGTTAAAGCCAAATTGACTCGCGCTTCGACCGAATATTTGCCTTCTAAAGTACAAGTGAATGTCATGGATGCCATGCGCGATGCCCAAAATGTCGCGCGTGTACTCCCGCGCCAGGGCAATTCGTTCGCCGTCATGTCTTCCGGTGTGGCTTTGGATGTCAAATCCGGGGTCAGCAAAGACGACAAAGCCATCGAAAAATATGCCAGTGAAACCATGATTGGCTCCGAAATGCAGCGCGAATCGAACGAAAGTAAAATTCCTGATATTTATCAAATCGTTCACCAAAATAAGCTGCAAACACATGAAGCTTGCCCGACAGGCACGGTCAAACCCGCTATTTTCGACTCGGTTCAGCTCCATCTTGAACTCAAAGTGCCGGTCAATGCCAAAGGCATTCAGTTTGACTTCCGCTTCTTCTCCCGCGAGTATCCGAACTTCATTTGCTCGGCATTCAATGACTTTTTCTTGGCCATGCTGACGACAACTCACGAAGAATTGGCCAATTATCCCGACAAAAACATTGCATTTGACAAACTGGGTAACCCCGTTTCTATCAATAACGGTTTCTTTACGACTTGCCGCCGCATTCCCTGTACACCCGAAACAGCAAATCTGGATTGCCCGGCCTTTATGGAATGTGCCGCCGACAATTTCTGTACGGCAGGCGCAGACACTTGCCAGGACGGCGACGCTGCCATTGCTGCCTATTATCCGCAACCTTATGCGTACAGCGATGGACGCGGCGGCGGCACAGCATGGCTCTCCACAACGGCTCCTGTCGTGGGCGGCGAAACCATTATGCTCGATTTCTATATCTGGGATACCCAGGACAATCTTTACGATTCCACCGTTCTCCTCGACAACTTTAAGTGGCTCGTGGATGAAACAAAGGTCAACACCGGATTCGCCGAAGACACCGAAATTAACTAAGGGGCTTTGGCAAATGGGCGGCAGGGGGCCGAGCCCCCTGCGGCGCTTTTTGCGCGGCGTATGGAGCCCTTTGGGGCGACATAGACGCGCAGCGCAAGGTGTATGGAGGC
>JAGBXG010000002.1 GCA_017629415.1 Pseudomonadota bacterium
CTTCGTTGAATGTGCGCATTTTGGAAAGATTATCAACACCAGCTGCATCAAGAACGTTACCAGCTGCAAAACCAGCTTTAACTTTGAATGCAGGATTCGTTTTAGCGAATTCTACGGCAATACGTGCCGGCGAAATAGGATCGTCAGCTTTAATGGCAACTGCCACAGGGCCGTGGAATTTGTCACAAATAGGCTCAAGAACGTGACCAGCAAGGGCTTTCTTCGCAAGCGAATTCTTAATGACGCGGAACGTCACTCCTTCGGCACGGAACTTTGAGCGAACGTCATTGATCGTATTAACACTGACACCAGATGTATCAGCAATAACGACCGAATCGATGCCATCAAAAAGCGCTTTGTATGACGCAATTGCGGCTTCTTTTTCGTTTCTGTTCATAATTCCTCTGATATTTTACGAACGGTTAAATCGTCTGGCACAATCAAAACAATCGAAGCGGATTGAGCAGAAATTCGCAGAATCAGAGTTTCAATTCTCTGTTCCATCGTTCCGACTCAGCAGGCATTCATTGAATATTAAAACCTCGCGGTTACCCACATCTCCGACGGTCCCGATGGCCGTCAAAAAGCGGGCGCTGTTTAATAGCACCCGCAAATTTTGTCAAGCAAATAATAACTATTTTCTTAGACAAGCGTGTTGTCAAGTTTAACACCAGGGCTCATGGTCGAGCTGAGCGTAATGGACTTGACATACGTGCCCTTTGTTGCAGCAGGCTTGAGCTTAATAAGCGTTTCCATAAGTGCATGGAAGTTATCAACAAGCTTGTCCGTGTCAAATGATACACGACCAATGGGGGCATGAATGATACCAGCGCGTTCAACGCGGAATTCCACACGACCAGCCTTCGTTTCTTTAACGGCACGAGCGATATCCATGGTGACAGTTCCAACTTTGGGGTTCGGCATCAATCCGCGCGGGCCAAGGACGCGACCGAGACGGCCGACTTTACCCATCATGTCAGGCGTTGCAATCGCCTTATCGAAATCAAGCCACCCTTCCTGGATCTTCTGAACGAGGTCATCCGCACCCACAAAATCTGCACCAGCTTCACGCGCTTCTTTCTCTTTTTCACCACTGGCGAAAACAACTACGCGAACTGTTTTACCGATTCCATGGGGCAGTACAACCGCGCCGCGAACCATCTGATCCGCATGACGCGGATCAACGCCGAGCCGAACAGCCACATCAACACTGGCATCAAATTTCGTCGTCGTAATAGCTTTGACGAGATCAAGAGCTTCATTGATGTTGTCGTAACGCTTCTGCCTATCGACTTTCTGAATCGATTCTTTGTACTTCTTACCTCTTGTTGGCATTGTGCCGCTCCTTATTAATCGACGATGTCAACGCCCATGCTGCGACATGTTCCCGCAACCGTACGCATCGCTGCTTCGATGTCATCGGTGTTAAGATCAGGCATTTTTGTCTCAGCGATTTTACGAATTTGTTCACGCGTAATCTTACCAACCTTTTCACGATTCGGTACGCCGCTACCACCCTTCAGACCAAGTTCTTTCATAATCAAAACTGCTGCAGGAGGAGTCTTGACAACAAAGCTGAAGCTATGATCGGCATAAACCGTGATGACGACTGGCGTAAGAATTCCATCACCCTTCTGCGTCTTAGCATTGAACTGCTTGCAGAATTCCATGATGTTAACGCCGTGCTGACCAAGTGCGGGACCAACAGGAGGCGAAGGATTCGCCTTGCCGGCCGGGCACTGCAATTTAACGTAACCTACAATTTTCTTGGCCATGTTCTTTTTCCAATCCAACTATGCACGAAATGCTTAAAAACACAATAGCCTCAAACATTCAGTGCGCCTCAACAACTCTGAAATAATTCAAATCACAAATCATTTCAGAAACTCTATTCCAGCTACAGTAGATCATCAAAACCTACCGTAATCTTTACTTTTTCTTTTATATTTTAGTCACATCGACTTGGCTCACCTGAGAAAATTCCAATTCAACAGGCAAATCACGTCCTAAAATATTGACCAATACACACAGACGACATTTATCACGGTCTAAAGACTCTACCGTGCCGCACAGATCTTTGAAAGGCCCTTCAAGTACGCGAACAGTATCCTTCAACTCGATGTTAAAACCAGACTCACTCTTTTCAACTGTCTTATTCATCTTGCCAATGATACGCTCAACTTCAGCATCACTCATCGACGGCGGTTCCGTTGTTCCACCAACAAAACCACTTACCTTGGCCGTACCTTTTACCAAATGCCAAGTCTCGTCCGTCAATTCCATCTGTACAAGCATGTACCCAGGAAAGAATTTTCTTGTCGATTGACGTTTCGTCCCCGTTTTTTTTGTTTCAACCGTTGTTTCAGTCGGCACAAGCACTTCACCAAACATCTCTTTGAGATTTGAAGACTTAATGCGTTCTTCAAGCGACAACTTCGCACGATTCTCGCATCCAGAATGCGTATTGACTATGTACCATTTCATCGCCATCGTGACTTCCTTTATCTCAATAATTGCTCTTCAGTTCATGCTTGCATGCCACACCTAGACACACATATCCGCACATTCTCCAAAAAAGCGCGCGCTATCTAATACCTAAAATCAAATCCGTCAACTCTTTTGCAACGAAATCAAAGCAAAAAAGAATCATAGCTATAATGCATGATGTCACAATCACCACTTTCATGGCATGCTTCGTCTCATCCCATGTTGGCCATGTCACTTTTTTCATTTCACGGGCAACACTCAGCGCTCCTTGATAAACTTTTGGCGTTTTCCAAAGAACAATCGTTATAACGAGCGCAAGCACGACACCGACCAGTGTTGATGTCGTCACTTGTTCACCCACCCATTCCTTCTCAATACCTGGAATTGGAATATAACTCATCACCCATGCCGCAATATTCATTAAAAACCACGACATGGCGATTCCGCCCAAAACGAAGGCTAAATTTACATAACGTCTTACTTCATCCATTGATCACTCCTGGATGTCCCGTATTTACATCCGAACGCGCAAGACAAAATTGCTAAACAACATCTCTGCGCTATTTGTCTGCATTTTATAAAAGCTAAAATGCCAATGATATATGGACACAGACAAAACGGAGTAAAGCATGCTTTAATAAAAAGACAAAAAAAGCCTCATGTCTTACCGACACAAGGCTTATGACAGGGGTAGAAGGACTCGAACCCTCGGCCCACGGCTTTGGAGGCCGTTGCTCTACCAACTGAGCTATGCCCCTACGAATTTCCGAACAGTAAGTCCGGAAATTCAATTCAATATGTCGGATTAGTCAAGGATTGTCGAAACAACACCGGCACCGACTGTACGGCCACCTTCACGGATGGAGAAGCGGAGACCTTCGTCCATAGCGATCGGCTGAATGAGGTCGATCTTGAGGACAACGTTATCACCAGGCATAACCATTTCGATGTCTTCGAGGGTCACAACGCCGGTAACGTCTGTTGTATGGAAATAGAACTGAGGACGATAGCCATTACGGAAGAATGTATGACGGCCGCCTTCTTCCTTGGAGAGGACATAAACCTGGCTCTTGAAGGATTTGTGGGGCTTAATCGAACCAGGCTTGGCAAGAACTTGACCACGTTCGATTTCGTCTTTCTTGGTACCACGGAGGAGGCAACCAATGTTGTCACCAGCTTCGCCGTATTCAAGAAGTTTACGGAACATTTCAACGCCCGTAACAACCGTCTTATCGATGGAGTCTTTCATACCAACGATATCAACGGGTTCGTTCACGCGGATTTGGCCTGTCTCAACACGACCGGTGGCAACTGTACCACGACCGGAGATCGAGAAGACGTCTTCAACGGGCATAAGGAAGGGCTTGTCAATCGGACGTTCCGGGGTCGGAATGTATTCATCAACAGCGTCCATGAGTTTTTCGATAGCCTTGACACCATATTCGCTGTCAACACCTTCGAGACCCTGAAGAGCGGAACCAACGATAACGGGGCTGTCATCACCGGGGAATTCATAGCTGCTGAGGAGTTCGCGAACTTCCATTTCAACCAATTCAAGGAGTTCAGCGTCATCAACGAGGTCAGCTTTATTCAGGAAGACGATGATGTAGGGAACACCGACCTGACGAGCAAGAAGGATGTGCTCACGTGTCTGGGGCATCGGACCATCATAAGCGCTGACGACGAGGATAGCACCGTCCATCTGAGCAGCACCGGTGATCATGTTTTTAATATAGTCGGCGTGGCCCGGGCAGTCAACGTGTGCATAGTGACGATTTTTCGTCTGATATTCAACGTGAGCTGTTGCAATGGTAATACCACGTTCTTTTTCTTCCGGCGCTTTATCGATTTCGTCGAACTTCATAACCGTGATGCTGGGATCATACTTTGCAAGAACGGTTGTAATGGCGGCCGTAAGGGTCGTCTTACCATGGTCAACGTGACCGATTGTACCGATATTAACGTGTGGCTTCTCGCGCTTAAATGTTTCCTTGGCCATAGCAGCCAACCTCCATTTTCGTGGGTAATAAAAAAAGTGCCCTAATGCACTGACTCAACCAATTTGCCTCACAACGAGGTCATCTGATTTTAAAGAAGCTTGTGACCGGATTCGAACCGGTGACCCCTTCCTTACCAAGGAAGTACTCTACCTGCTGAGCTACACAAGCTTAAAGCGGGCGACGAGGTTCGAACTCGCGACCCATAGCTTGGAAGGCTATTGCTCTACCAACTGAGCTACACCCGCAACACATGGAGAGGGGTGGATTCGAACCACCGAACCCGGAGGGAACGGATTTACAGTCCGCCGCGTTTAGCCACTTCGCTACCTCTCCATCCCAGAAACCTGGAATACTTGAAACGTAGAATGGAGAGGGGTGGATTCGAACCACCGAACCCGGAGGGAACGGATTTACAGTCCGCCGCGTTTAGCCACTTCGCTACCTCTCCATGGATGCTGATGGAGGGAATCGAACCCCCAACCCCCTGATTACAAATCAGGTGCTCTGCCAATTGAGCCACATCAGCTTATTTACTTTTCAAGGGTTACCGCCTTTTTAGTGGCCGGCAACGAGGGCGGCTTATAGGGCCAAACCCCATTTTCGTCAACTTATTTTTTTAGAATTTTGATTTTTATTTTAATTTACCCCCGAAGGTTTATATGCAGCGTATGTCTGACGGTTTTTAAACGTCATGACATAGCTCGCTTTTTGCGCGTGCGTATGGAGGCCGAAGGCCGACATAGCACGTGCTCGCGGTGCGTATGGAGGCCGAAGGCCGACATAGCACGCGTATTTATATGCAAGTTTCATATGTTTAATATAATGTTGCTTGCAATCTGCAGCCTTGTTTGAGATGACGGATTTCGTCTTTTCGTGGCAACAATAGCCTAGTTCTTTTGAGTTTCATCTTTCTTAAGCCCTTATTCTTTCTATGCATTTCAGATTTTTCATTTTACCTTTTTTGGCCTTACTCAGCATTCCCAGCTTTTCTTTTGCCCAACCTGTCATTTCGAATCCAGATGTTTTGAATGCGGCCGACAAAACCCAGAACGCACTTGAACATGCACTTTCTGTAACACCTCCGCAGCGTAAAGCCGCTGGCAAAGCACTTGCACAGAACCCCGAGAATCTTAAATGGATTGACGCATGGATTCAGGAAACATCTATCGATCATCCTGACAACCTCAAGCTCAAGGATTTGCTTTTAGCGATGCCGATATCCGTGTCGGGGCCTAGACTTGCGGAACTTGCCAAGAAAAGCGCCGATCCTGCGATTCAAGCCTCGTGGGAGCGTTGGCTTTCGCAGTATCCTGAAGTCCATGCCTCGGTGTTAGTTGCCTGGCTAAAAAATGCACGTTCTAATCCCGATCAATTTGTAAGTCTTTTGACGCGTTATTCTGCTCTCAATAGCGCCGATGCCTTACATATTTGGGTTCAACTGCGAGCCAATCATCCAGTTTCTGAGCTTCAAAAGGCAGCCGATTTTGGTTACACGCGTAAGGGTTGCAGTCATTCCATCGTAAAATCACTCATTGCAGATGAGTTTGAGGGCGAAATTGCAATGCTTCGTCTATTGACAGCACTTGTTTCATGCAGCGACGCTCATGAGACATCTCGTTCTTTGGCAGATGCGCTAGCTCCGAAGATTTCATCGCTTTTAAGCCATAAACTTCCATCTCGGCGCATTGTCGGTTTAGACGTGGCTGGTGCTATCCAGCTGAAGTTACCTGAAATTGAAGCCATTGCCGTACAAATTTTTTCAGACGCTCAAAACACAACAGAACGTGCTCATGCACTTCGCACACTTCAGCGGTTGGGCGCCAAGGGGCAAGCGCAGCGTTTAACAGACGCTCTGCTAAAGGGGGATGAGACACTGCGCTTAGAGGCAGCCAATCTTTTGGCGGCTTCACCTGAGCATGGTGTTGATATTGCCATGATTCAAACGGCATTTAAGCACGAAAAATGGCCTGACACACAATTCGCGCTGTATTCTGCGTTGGCTCAATCCATGCCTGATGGGATTGAAAAGTCACAGTTTCAGAAACAAATACTTTTTGACGCTTCACGTTCTGAAGCTTTACGAGAACTTGCGCTCCAGCATCTGACAATTTCCGACAAGCATGCCGTTTCATTAGATGATATGGCCAAACTGACCACAGATGGCGCATCTGTCAACCTCATTGCCAGTACAGCTGAACACATTTATGCCACACAATTGAGTGCGCGTCCGACTTTACGCAATTGGATCATTGCTCAGCTTCCTTTTGAACGACGGATTCTGGCAACATTTATTGCTTTTCTCAGAGTCGATATGCACGCCGACGATGCCAGTGCACTCGATTCTGTCCGCATCATTTGTGAAAAAGCTCCTGAACAAGACAATCTTCTTCAGCCTTGCATTTTCTATTTGTCTGAGCATGCACAATCTGAAGCAGATAAAACCCTTTTGCAAACCCTTCAAAAACTCAGACAACAATTCGACGCGATGATGAATTTTGATTTTTAATTTTTTAATTGTTGACACCATCTCAGAATTCAGGCATAAGCGCTTTTGTCAGGCCGGGGTGGCGGAACTGGTAGACGCACCAGACTCAAAATCTGGCGAGGGCAACCTCGTATCGGTTCGATTCCGATCCTCGGTATTAAAGCTGTAAAGACTTTGTCTTTACAGCTTTTTTTTTGCAAAAAAAAGCTCTTAAATCTTTCGACAGACTTTCTTTTAAAGTTCAGTTGAAATGATTGTGAGAATGATTACCGCCATTGGCACACTGAGATATGGCGCAACATCATTCTATCTATAGTTGTTAGTTATTGTGCAAAGGGCGTGTCATATGCAAAGGGCGTGTCATATGCAAAGGGCGTGTCATATGCAAAGGGCGTGTCATATGCAAAGGCGTCAAAAGCCGAACGATAGCACTCCGGCCCACCTGTGTTAATCATAGAAAATGCTCTCTTTGCGTGTTCTTAGGGGCCTTTGTTGCAGCACATCCCATGAAGGGGCATGGCCCAAGAACTTTGTGAAGGGCAGAAAAAAAAGCAGCAGAGATGTCTGCTGCTTTTGGTTTTAGCCGAGTACGAAACCTTGGCGCATTTTGACGGCATTGCCTTCGAATGGAGCAAATTTCCAGCGGTCTTTTTTACCTTCCAGACATTTATTGAAGCTTGCGGGTACTTCTTTTTCTTCGACTTCGAAGCTGCTGACGACACCGGAAGGTTCAACGGTCAGGCGGAGATAGATTTTTGGAATCATCATATTGCCAGTTTTGGCTTCACGTTTATGGCATTCCTGAACTGTTTGTGAAACGCTCCGCAGTCCGATACTAAAAAGTTCGCGGGAAGTTGCTGCGGAACCTGCGTTCAACTGTCCGTACTTGGAACCTTTAACGGCATCGGTATTGGCAAAGTCGCCGGCACTTTTCAGGACAATATTGGCGCGTCCGTCTTTTTTATTGGCGGGGATAGCCATAGGTTTATCAGTGTCTTCGGATGGTGCTGCAGGAGCATCATTGCCATATAAAGCGGCCATCACATCTTCATTGGCGCTGGGGGCTTCGGGCTGTACAGCATCTGCGGCAGCCGTTTCTTCAGCAATGGGCTGCTTGGTATTTTCTTCCGCTGTAGCGTTAGCTTTGGCGGTATTATTTTTTTGCGTGCGTGTCCGTGTAGATTTGGTTTTAGGTGCAGGTTCATCTGAGGCGACGATTTCAAAGTCTTCAATCGGTGCAATTGCACTGAGTTCATCACTTGAAATGCTGCGGCCTTCGACTTTAGCAAAACTGGTTTTTTGTGTTTCTGTTTCGGTTTCGGAGGTGAGGACGATGCCGCCGGCGACACAAGCAAAGACAATGAGAACAGCAACGATAGCTGCAATAATGAGCGCAGTATTTGTTTTGCGTTTTTCTTTTTCTTGTGTTTTTTGGAAATGTGCCAGCTGAATCATCATAGAATTTTCGCTGATACCGTCTTCGCTATGTTGGGGTTCGGGATCAGGCAAATCGAAGATGTCAGCATATTTGGCAGCGATATCATCCAATTTGTGATGGGAGGCACGAACTTTGGCAACGCTTTGTTCCGTTTCCGGTTGTTCGCCGAAAAGATCATCGGTGCTGCCGACAATGCCGCTCTTTTTGGGTTCTTCAGAAATGGCATCTTCAATGACATTGGCGGCAATAAACTGTGAATCTTCGTCATCCAAATCGATTTCAGCCAAGTCGGCGGAAGCCAGTTCAATATCGCGTTCGATAGATTTATGCGAAGCAGACTGACGCACCATATTGAGCATTTGTGCGCCTGTAACGATTTTTTGTTCTTCATCGTCTGCAGCTGAATCATCTTCTTGGGAGGTTGGCAGCACAGAGCTGTCATCGTCGAGGCTGATGGTTCCCAAATCGTTGGTAGAATTCAGGGCATTATCTAAATGGATATTATTTTTATCGAAAATTTGCGAACTGTCGTCATCCAAATCGATGCCATCGAGTTCAATATCTGAAGTTTGCGGATTTAATTCTGCCTGCTCAGCACTGGTAGTGAGTGAAATATCCGGCAGTGATAAGCCTTCCACGCGAGAATCGAGCCGAATGTCGGAAGCTGAAGGAAGCCAGCTGCTGATGCTGTCGGTTCGGTTATCTTCGCCGGCCTGAAGCAGAGCCAACGGTGTTTGTGAGGCCACGATGGAGCCAATATCTTCCTGGAAATCGGGCATTTCCTCGAGTGCAGTTGTTTTAGCTGCAGCTGTGACAGCAGGTATTGGGCTTTTTTGTGTGACAGCACTTGTAGTTTGAAGATTTTTGGCGACTGCGGATTCACTGTTTAAAATTGGCGTACCGCCGCTGCGCATGCTGGAAATTTTAGGTACTGTATGAGATTTGGACGCATTACCCAATAACGCGTTGATGCCTGTACCTGCTGAAGTGCTTTCAAATCCAGGGCGTGCCGTTACATTTGTCGCTGTTTTATCCTTGGAAATAGGCGCAATTCCGGAAAGCGTGGGGAAAGGCTTGATCATTTCGAGAGATTTGCCGCCTTTGTTTTCCGGTTTGATGTCGCTGGAAATCGCATCGAGTGACTGAAAGGAGAAAAACGGAGAGGGTGAGCCTACACGTGTGGTATCGCCAGCTTCTTCTTCGTCATCGGCAGCATCGGCAACAGCTTGTGTTGTTTTAGATTTAGGCACTGGAAATTCAAAGCGCGGTTTTACAGATGCATGGCTGTTGGATGACTGGAGGCGCTGTTTCAGGCTTGGGACATCGGGGCTGGATTTGCCTGTGAGCTGAGCATTTGAAGTTGTTGATTTTGGCGCGGATGCATTTGACGAAGCCTCCGAAAAAAGGCTGAACATCGGTGCGCGCATTTGCTGTGTGGCTTCACTGTCATCATTCAACAGAGGCGGCATATTGGGATTAGCCGGTTTTGGCGCAGGCTGAGCCGGTGGAGGAGGCGGTGCTGAAATAGCATTAGCAAATTGCTCCACCTGCATAACCGGCTTCCATTCCGATAAAGTTTTATGCCAAACAAAGCAATGTTCAGCGATGGGAGCAAGCTTTTCAGAAAGCAGCTTTTGTGTCAATTCTTGTTCTGTAAAAGGTCCAAAACTTTCACCGTTATAAGAATAATACCAGCTAGGCTTCTCGTTTTGGGGTCGTCTTGTTGCCGGCTGTGCGGTCGAAGAGGCTCGCCATTTATCCAAAGTATTATTTGAGGGACTGGACGTCTGTTCGGCAGACGACGCATTGACACGAGTCGTGATGACATGGCCGCACTTTTGGCAAGTCATACGCAAAACATTTTTGACAATTTTATCATCAGGGACGGTGTACTTCTGCTGACACTGATCACAAACAATTCGCATGAAAAACCTGTATTGATATAGAAAAGACGCAAAATATCGCTTAAATAGACATCCCCCATCTTATTATACCACAAATGTTCAAATTTTGCGATGTTAATTACGCACCCCCCAGTTCTCGATAGAACGCGTACCATTGTTTTTTTACTGTTGTTGATGTGAAGCCGGAAGGGGCGTTGCGGGGCGAAGCCCTGCACAGGGGGTAGGCGCGTATTTGCGCGCGGCTATGCCGTCCTTTAAGGCCGGCATACGCCTTGCGTTGCGCGGCTATTTCGCCTGAAGGCTCCATACACCGCGCAAATAGCGCCGAAGGGGGCTTCCCCCTTTCCCATGAAAAATAACATTTCAGAATGTTTTGTTTAGAAATTGTCGCTGTATAGAGATTGAATCAAGGCAGCATATCGCCGTTCAACGTCTGTCGGACGCGTCAGGCGGCAAGGCGTGAGAATGCGCGGATCCTGTTCGATAGAGCGCGGCAGAACAGCAAATTTTTGAATAGATTCGTGCGGACCGCGTCGCTGGTTGCATCCATCCACCAATGACCGGATATAATTGTACACTTGAGGATGCTGTGCTGTGGTTTCAAAATCATGGAACGGAAGTTTCTGATTGGCGCACCATGTCTGAAGGGCTTCCGGATTTAAGTAAATGAGTGCCGTTAAGAAAGGGCGATTCTGACCAAAGACAAAGATTTCGTCAATGATGGCATGACGGCGGAGAATTTCGCGCGTTGGTGTGGCATTGACCTGTATATTTGAATCAAGTGTGACGCAGAAATTGCGTTGTGAACACAGGCCGCATCGTGCATCTTCAAAGACGAGATCGTCGGTGCAGATATAGCTGCCGGATCGGCGTGACTTGATGGAAAGCAGACCGTTCCGGACTTTTGTTTCCACGCTTTTGAAATAGCTGCCTTCGCCTGTGAACTGATGCAGGTGGACAAACCCCAATTCAGTGACGGTAAATCCGTTAAATACGGGGACATCGACAAAAGAAAGCAGTTCCCCGTGTTTGGCGTTGAAATGGTTGCCGTAAGATATCAGTGCTTTGATATCAGGCATGAAGGCTTCCCGGATTGGGTTTGTGCAAAGCGAACGGATAAATTTACCGGTCCACTTGAGAGATTTGCGCGTATTACGTGTACGGAATTTGCCGCCGGAGAGGCACAGCTGTCGCCAGCGTGATTTCAGGCGTGAGGCTGGAGAGGTTATCAGAAGTGCGAGTTTCTCAAGCGTATACGGCATCATAAATGCGTGCGTGATGCCGGCTTTGGCCAACAAATCGGACATTTCGGTTTGAGGTGAACGGCAGACAAAGGATGCGCCGCTGTATAGGGAAGCTGCAAATACAAACAGACAAACGGCAAGCGGTGAAGTTTGATCTATGGCAATGACATGATTGGAGGATAAATTGAAGTATTGCTGTAAATCTTCGGCCTGTGCACGGAAATGTGCATAGGAAATTTCAACGCGCCGTGCATTTTGATGCGATCCCTGAGTGAAGACGAAGGCAGCTGGTGCATCATCATGAACAAGGGCAGACTGTAAAGGCGTGTCGGATGTATCGTTGGCTATTTTTTCAAAATGGATAATGTTTTTTGGCAATGGCCATTCGAATAAGGCATCGAGCTGAGAACCATCGCGGCAGATGTTGCGCAGGCATATTAAAATGCGAGGAACTGCGGCATCGGCTTCGGTGGTCACCCATTTTTTGACACGTTCAGGGGTGCCGACGATGGCAATGGAGGGGGCACCATTGTGCGCATCGGCATTATCGATTTCGGTTTTGACATCGCGATACCGCATATCCGGAGGGAAAAATACGGCACATGCACCGAGCATCTGGCAGGCACACCAAACGGCGAAGACCTCCCATTTCATGCCGATATCAATATCCATGATAATTCTGGTGTTACGTGTCACGCCCAAAGAAGATAAAAATATGGCAATGTTTTTGACTTGTGTTTGGAATCGCTGACGTGTCCGAAGACGTTTATCTTGAGGTGTCGTAAATTCCGAAATCAGAACATGTTCGGGCTTGGCTTCTGCCAGACGATCGAGGGTGGATAGAAACCAAGACTTTTGGCTGGCTGTTTCAGGCTTTTTTTTATTTTTCATGGTTTCTTGTCAAAAACATAAGTTTTTTTGCGTGTTTCAAGGAGCCCAATACTATCATGCATCATGCCTCAAAAGGACTTTGCGTATGCATGGGGATCAGGAGGGTGTGCATGAAAAGAAAATGCACACCTACAAACATCATTGTAGCACGAAAACAGAAATGCGTTATTTTACGTATTGTGGAACGTCTTTTTTATGGGATTTGCTTCGTTTGTTTAAATCAATGTCAAAATTCATACGTTTTGTTTATTTTTTTTCGTGGGTTGTATTATCCGGATGTGCCGGTTCTGTGCAGTCTGCTGTTCGTGTACCGCTATCTGTTGAACTTGAAGTGGAACAGGGGTTTGATGCATCTGTTTGGCAGAAAGCAGCCGCAGAGGTATCCGTCCATGTTCCTGAATATGAGATCCGTTTGAAAAATGCTGGCCGTGACAAAGCTGTTTTTCACACCATACAATGGGATGAAGACCGGGCGCATATGTGTTTGGCTCCGCGCGTGAAAGTGGATCCTGCGGGTCATTTGACCGATGTCGTGCCGATGTATTGTACGCATCTGGATGGACAAAATGCAGTGCAGGCTTTGACGGATGCTCTGGATGCGGCGCAGGCTCTGACGATTCAAGTTCCGCGTGATGATTCTGCGGCATTTCGTGCGCAGATTTTGTCTGAATCCACGCCGGATTATCCCATTTGTTATTCGGTATATCCTGCTTTATTTGCAGCCGATGAATATGATCTTTCTCCGGCACTTGAAGAAGCTTATCTCATTGCCTGTGCGGATCGCATTGAATCTGTTGATGCCGATACCTGGCAAAAGCGGCTTTCGCAGCGTTTAGCCGGATGGCTCAGAGTGGAGGCGGCTTTGATATCGACACAAAGCCAGTTTATTGCACGGGCTTTTCGAAAGATTGCTGAAGACGGTACCAAAGAAGGCATGATTTATGGGCAAGCGATTGAGGCTTATACCGAATTTCTGGCACGAAAAACGCGCCAGACTGAAATCACAGCATTAACAGCTCTCAAGCAAAGCGATGATGCCGGCATGCTCATGTTAAGCCGTCAGACAGCGATGCGTCTTTCTTATGTGGTGGCATTGGCCGATACGATGGATGGCAGTCGTATTGAGCATATCGTTAAGACATTGGCTCCGCGTTCTTCGTGGCCTGCCAAAATTATTGCATTTCGCAAATGGCTTCAGATCAAGATTTGTCAAACAAGTGTTATTATTCCTGAAATTTCCTCAAGTCTGGTCAGTGCCTGTATGCCATGGCTTGAAGCTTCTGTAACCGACATGGATGAATTTGAAATGGTGTTATTGTTAATCGAACATGGCATGTATGGTACCAAAGATGAGATGCCTGTGATGACAGATGATGTTTTTGAATGGCTTGAGCATGCGGCGCAAGCAGAGACTTTAAAACCTGCTATTCGTGAATTTGTTTTGCGTATTCAAACGCATGAGCGTCTGACAGATGCGCAACGCGATAGGCTTAAATCCATGTTGGAATGATGCCTGCGGAATGCACGTTCCATTTTGTTTGAGGTACAAAAAAAAGCCTGATGATGTATTTCATCAGGCTTTAAATATTTTTATCGATTTCAGATTTTAGAATGCGGCAGCGATAATTTGCAGCGATAATTTTTAGAATGCGGCCCCGATTTTAGCGCCGACGCTCATGACTTCTTTGCCGAATTCGCCTTCGACGTTAAAGACGAAGAAATCGCCTTTTAATTCGAAGCCGACGAAACCGCGAGAGAGGTGGTTATTGACGCGTCCGAATACGGATTCTCTGGTGCCGCTGCCATCTCCTGGCAAAACAAGCGGACGGCTTGATGCCCAGGAGGTCAGTAAGCTGTAGCCTGCATAAGGTGTAATGGAAGCGATACCGCCAAGTCCCCAAGTGTATGAGATGGCGACATCCATATTGACGTTAATGAGGCTGATTTCGGCAGCGCCGACGATGGTGCCGGCATGTGCGCGGACACTGATGTCGGGCAGGAACCACCAGCCTTCGGTGATAGCCCAGCGCAAGCCGGCTCCGACATAGAAAATTTCGGAATCGGCGAGCCAGTTAAAGACGCCTTCGACTTCGAGGCTGAACGGGAGCCCTTTGCGCATGTGTAATTGCATGGTTGCAAAGACATCGGGTGCGGCATAATTTCCGTTTGCATCGGGTTTTGCATCGGCATTTTTATTGGTGGCTCTCCAGCTGCTGTTGTCTTCAGTAGAAAAGCTCATCTTTGATTCTACAGCGATTTCAAAGCCTTCTTCGCCGAGCGTACGCGCCGACTGAAAATGCATGGGAGCTAAAATAGAAGAATAGGCTTTTGAAAGCGTTCTAAAATCTTCTACAGCTTCTGTTGTTAAACAGGTTGTACTTGTACAAAGACGCGAAAGTTTAAAGTCATTGCCGCCGGCAAAAGCCGAAGAGGATGTCACGCAAAAGACAGCAAAAAAAGCGGCCATGGCCAGCAGTAAACGCTTTACATACATGGTATTTGTTTCCATCTTAATTTCGTAAGTCAAACGGTTGATTACACTAAACCGTTAATATAGCTCGCTATATACTAGCACCAGCCGTACATTGCGTCAAGAATTGCACTTTATGTTCAACCCTGATAGAGACACAGAGGGCTTAAAACTTGACCGTTCTGTGTTTTACAGACGTATCCAGCTTGAATCTTACTGCATAAGGAATGTACGGATAATGAGTGATGGCATCTATCGTTATGACACAATCACCATGCGTTTGGTAACCCCCCAGGATGTTTCTGCGGTTCAGGATATTCTCGACCATGCCACTTATTTTAACAATACTGTTGTCAAATATGATCCCGTCGGCATGGCTGAACGATGTCTGAAGATGGAGCCCCCGACCGTTGAAGGCAGCAGGGTTTTTAAGCGTTTCTTTATCATTGAAGACAGCAGTTTGGGGACTGGGCCTTTGGCTACACTTGATTTATTCGTGGGATTTCCCAATTATCAGGTCGCCAGTGTTGCCATGTTTGTCATTCATGAAAAATATCAGCGTAAAGGTTTGGGCAAACGCCTGCTGACAGAAGCGATTCCGGGATTTTTGTGTGAATATCATCCCGCTGTGCAGTGGCTTTCTGTATCTTTGACCGAAAATAACGTGCCGGGCCTCAGATGCCTTGTCAAATGCAAATATGAACGAACAAATCGATGGGAAAAACTGGATATTAAAGGCCGCCCTGTCATTGCACTGAATTACCGTAAAAAGTTCAAATAGATTTCAGATTTTACGAGTTATCCAAACCTCCCCCTCAAACCCACGGTATACGCAAAGTTCTTTTGGGGCTCCGCCCCAAACCCACGGTGTACGCGAAGTTCTTTTGGGGCTCCGCCCCAAACCCCGCCAAGGGGCTGAGCCCCTTGGAACCTGCAATGGGGACTTACGTATTTTGTAGGTTTGGCGGGTACTGATAACATTCGTTTTTTGGAAAAATGGGGACCCGCTCCCCCATTTTTCGTCCCCGCGACATACCACTTCGTAAGTCTTTTGTAACTTTGCGTACGCCGTGACCCCAAACCCCGCCAATGGGC
>JAGBXG010000239.1 GCA_017629415.1 Pseudomonadota bacterium
GAAGAAGGTGAATTCGAGCTGACGATCGGAATCAAGGGTATGACCTGTTTTTTCATCGACTTTGACGTCGGTGAAAGAATAACGTGCGCGGATGTATGAACCGGCATCCTTGAGGCGGATATCACCAGCGCTGAAGCCATTTTCGGGTTCCGTTAAAACGCCGAGACGGGCCACAAAAGCAGCGTCTGTCGTCAAATTATCAATGAAGCCCGGCATTTCTTTGTAAAGCACGAGATGTGTCAATGTCTCATCGCCATTGTCCTGGCTGTTGAGATTCTCGAACGGATAGAATACGCCCTCGCGAGCACCGAAGTCAATTTCAGGGCTGTTGATGAGGGATTCACCCGGATCGGAGAGAAGGTTGTCATCGCTGAACACGAAGCTGAGGCGTGTATCGACGAAGTCACCGGCCGTTGCGACAGGTGCAAAACAAACAAATGCGAAGATGCAGGCAAGAATTGTCCGCACACTGTTAAAAGCTTTGTGACCGGAATGAGAGAATCTCGATTGCATGAATGCTTCTCCTGAAATGATGGGGGAAACTCCCCAAATATATTTGAACTCAGAATAATGATTAAACTTTGAAACTGTCCGGCATCTTAGAGCCGGACAAACCTAAGGCTACAGAACTGAAAAGATACAGGCTAAGGGGCAGGTGTTTTACCGGCACAAGCCATCGGCTGTCCTTCAATGCCATAATCTTTGCGATAATCCGCAAAGTCATCGCATGTACACCAGTGACCGGAAAGTTTACAAGCATCGCGGCAGCCGTTGACCTGATCGTCTGCCCAGCATTCATCAAAGGCTGCTTTCGAAGCTGTATTGAATGCTTCATCCATAATTAAATCGGTCGAGAAACGCGGTTCAATAACCGACATAATCATAGCCATTCTAAAGTCTTCTGCATTGCAAACCGGACGGCCTGCACATCCAGGCAAAACCTGCTTTAAATTACCTGTCAAACGTTTTAACCGTCTTTCAGGACAACGCCACATCACGCGAGCCGTGGTGGGATCAACCCAGCTCTGGCATTCGTTCAAGATATTAAAACCAGCAATCAGCGCGGAACTTGCCACTGAGACGTCTGCATTGCCTTCAATGGTCCAAGCGCGCCACTGATCGTAGCTCTCAAGGTTTGATAATTCCGTACACAAAGTAGAGTTTGTGCAGTTGGTACGACAATCCGCTTCAGCCGTTCCCGTTTCAATTTTGCTGTTACCATTGTCATCACAGTTGATAAATTCGGTCGAAAGACGAATATCCTGGATGGTAACGACAGCAGCCTCAAGTCTTTCCAAGGCATTGACGTTCTCTTTGGTCAACATAGCTGTGGAAAGGACACGCGGTTCAGGCGGTTCAAGCGTAGCAAAAGCTTTCTTGTTTGCCCGTTTTTCTTCCTCTGTTTCTACTTTGTTACCGTTATAAACATCGTAGCAATCCACGAGTTCAGCCATGGCCTGAAGTTCTTCATCCGTACAGGGACGCGTTTCGCCTGTTTCTTTATCCACACAGGAGCCCACGCCCTGATCGCCGTCTTCCGGTGCAGGATCGATGTCTTCGGCTGTCGAACGTTCTTTGCCCTGAAGTCCCCAGGACGGGAACTGAAGCTGAGTCATCCCCGTAAATTCGGAAACACCGCCGGAAACTTCGCAAACGCGATCGCCAATTTCTACACGACCCGGCTGTGAGAAGGTGAAGATAAACAGAGAGTTATAATCTTCATCGCCCAGGTCGGTAATGTAAAATCCGGAAGATACGACATTTGTGACGACAATATCATGTCCCGGCAGAGCATTAATCTGCCCATAGTTATGGAGCAATGCCGAATCGCCGGCAGGCAAATCCGGATTGTACTGAATCATTTTAATCGTCTGAGGTTCAAAAACGAACTCTTCACTCACGCCGGTGGCATAAGTCGGTTCGCAATAAATGCCATCCTCGGAGATTTTAAAGTTATTCTGGCTGCAGAATTCATCCACAGATTCCGTACGTTTGACGCGAATAGAATCTTCAACCCAAAGACGAACTTTGCCGTGTGTAAAACGCATCTGAACTGGTTCGCCCTGAATCAGGCTGACTGGCTGTCCTGCAGCATCGCGTTGCCAATTGCCAAAAACACCATTTTCAAACCAAACTTCTTCTTTATCAAGTTTGCCAGGCGCGGCCGTCAATGCCACTCTCCCCGTATAATTCGGAAGGAAATTTCCTTCGATATCTACGGCATAAGCACCCACGCGCACCCCATAACAAACTTCATCGGCAGGACAGCTGCCGTTGCTGGCAAAAGCAGTCGGGAACTTTAAAGGCAATTCGTCTGAGCCAAAATTACCTGTATCAGGCACGACTTTCACCACAAAAGCATGCACACCCTCTACATGGTGAGACTCTTTCTCAACACAGCTCATCACAGCAGGTGCCAAGGCTATCATTGCGCCAATGGCAAGACATGACTTTTTCACTAACTGTATTTTTTTCATCACGATCTCCTGCCTTCCTTATTAATAACATGCATCGTAGCCAGCTTCCTGGAGGGCTTCCATAATCGCCACACCATTGTTAAAGCTGTTCACACTTTCGCCAAGTTCATCATTGTGCGGACGGACCGGATACTGACGTCCGTCTGTACTCGCGATAAAGCAAGAAACACCCATACAAAGCTCTTCAGCCTTGGCTGTTGCAGATGCCACGCATTCGTCATACTCGCTGATATTGCTCAGGCCCATACATTGCGGATACCGATCGGCGTACTGAGCAACGCATCTGGAATAAACACTGTCGTTACCAACTCCCTGACATTTCTGCTCCATGAACTCTGCTTCTTCCATACAAGCTCTGATCTTGGATTCGTAGTATCTGTCGCCGCACAATCTGTTATAGTTTGTGTTCAAGCAATTTTCATAGTCGGTTGTCTTATCAAGGCCCACACATTGTGTCGGACCCGTGTAATTTCCGGTATCGTCAAAGTTTGCCAGGCAGACTTCCTGCTCACTGTACTTGTACATGTGCTTACACCAGCGTGTCTCAAACTCGATGGTATCTTCGCGGCATGTCTTGAGGCGAATGCATGCACCCGGGTTGTTGATATCAAAGGTCTTGCCGACTTCAGCGAACTCACGTTCACAGCGCTCGACGCAGGAATTCTGCTTTTCAATACCGTCAATGAGAATTTCGCGGAGCGAAACGCCGGTATCCATCTGCGTGGTATTGTACTTGAGCGATGAGAAGCCCGAACCGCCGTGTGCCATATAGTTGTTGGTTGCAAACTTATAGAACCACTGGGGCTGCATTTTTTCGATACAAGCCTGATAGGGCCCGCGATCGGAGTCCGTAATCGTACGGCATTCGGAAATGCCATCTTCATGGAACGGACAGTCTTCAGTTGTTTGACATGAACCGCGAACAAATTCGATATCGCGGGCAAAGTGAACGTTAAAAATATTGTTCTGAGGATTATCTTTATCCTCGTAATCGAGCATACAGTAATCCGGACATTGCGGATTATCCATACCCTGCTTGCAAGGTTCGCAAAGTCTCTGGAATGCATCGACACGATACTGATATTCGAAGAGATAACCCATATCGAGGTAATCATCGACAACGCGTTTTGCCGTATGGCAGTCGAGCGTATAACGGACACCCGAAACCTGGAGCTGGCTTTGGCAGCCACGGTTCATGGAACGATAAGAGTTATAATCAAGCAATGACCAAACTTCGCTGCCGGACAACGTCATTGAAGCGACAGTATTCGGGAACGGGAAAACGTTGTAAAGCTGATCGTTTGTGACCGGTCCCTGGTTAATGTCCGTACGGATACCGAGAGAGTTTGTCGCACCGAAGTCTGCTTCAACGCGCTGACGCATGACGAGGTTATCCGCGAGGAAGTTACCGAGCGAGGAGTCATTGCCGCCGGTACCGAAACGCTTGAGCGTCTGGGGGGCATAACCAACGATATGGCGGAGATTAAGCCGGCGAGCGAGTTCGCGTTCATACGGCGCCATAAGGAAGGAGAGTTCGGCATCTTCAGCGAGTGTGGATTCGATAGGAATCGGATCAAATTTGTGGCTGACGAGCGTGAGATCCCATTCTCTGGACGGTCCTTCAGGATAATGTTCAGGACGGACAATATAATCGGGATAGAACACGGCATCAAAATGGCCGACATATTTCATGAATGCGCCCGAGTGAACAAGCGGAACCATCTTGGGATCATGTTCGCCTGCCAAATTGACGGAAGCATCAGGAATAACTTTGGGCGGATTCAATACAACGTGCAAGTGACCGCCGAAAACAATGTCAAGACCCCTTGTTTTGCGGATGACGTCTTCGTCTTCGCCAAGGCCAAGGTGTGTGACCATCGTGATGACATTGGCATCATTTTTCAATGCGTCAATGTAGCTCTGAACAACCTGAACATTCTCAAGCACTGTAATACCAAGACTGTTATCGCCATACGTACTCGATGACATACTGGAGTAGTTGGCCATACCAATCACAGCCACACGGACACCGTCAGCATTGACGATAGTGTACGGTCTGGCAACATCCTTGAGTGGCAGGAATTCGTTACCCTGAGAAGGTTTCCACTGATAGTTGGCTGCCAGAACGGCGAACTGAGCTTTCGACATTTTGTCATAAAGGTTCGCAACGCCATCATCAAACTCATGGTTACCAATGATGAATGCATCCATACCAATGTAATTCAACGCCAGCACTTCAGCCTCGCCATTGTATTCATTGAATATGGGCGCACCCTGAAAAACGTCACCGCTGTCAACATGCACACTGTGCTGCGCCTTGGCTCTGATTTCACGTATAACCGTTGCTGCACGGGCGATACCACCAAACGGTTCGTTCGCCTGCACCATACCGATACGCTCATCCGTCGCATTCAGATCCATGTCATACGGCAAAAGACGACTGTGAATATCACCCGTGTGAATCACTGTCAGACGTATGCCGCTTTCGAAATCGATTTCGTCTGTCTCCATTTCCACCGTACATGATGCCAGACTACCCGTCAGCATCAGCACAGCCCAAAGACCCAACAGTTTTTTTGTCTTTACCATCTTACTCCCCAGGTTTTTTGCCTGAATTTCGCGCAGTTTAATCCACTGCTAAGCGCGGCGGTTTTATGCTATATTTTCCAAAGTGTAAACCGCCAAATCATGACTTTTATTGCTTAAAATTCGAAATTCACATTCTGACTTTGAATCCTGTTTGCATTACAGAATTTATCAACATTCCACACTGTAACACATTGAAATTATTGAGAATTTTATACCACCACGTTTCCATACTTTCTCCATATTGTTACACCTTCTGTAGTTACATGTAGGCTATACACTTCCTAACAACCACGCACACATGTATGTATATATACGATTCCAGCCCACCATAACTTTTATGTTTTATTTTTTCATTTGCCCAGCGCGTTTTGGGACTTAAAATAAATTGAGTGGGTCATTTAAGGGGGCAAGCCCCCTACGGCGCTTTTTGCGTTGCAAATACGCGCCTACCCCCATGCGGGGACACCCCGCAACGCCCCGTGTCTTCCCCTGCCCATCACTATTTTTTGGAATTTTTAAGTTCTAAGGCTTCCATCATTATAGATTGACATGCGCAGCCATGCGCCCCAAGCTCAGGAGTGAATTATGAACAGCTCAAAACATGAAAACGATGCCAGACAGGTCATTGCCGTGCTTGACAAGATCATTGCAAGCAATGAGAGCATCATTGGTGTATGCGACAAATGCCGTGCGCTTGCGGAACGCTGCGCAAGTCCCGCCAAACTGGAAAAGCGGACAGCTCAGCTGATTGTGATGCATTATTCCAATCTTTGCGCAGCCGGCGGCGGTGCCAGGGCGCTTCCGGGCATGATCCCCGCAGTTGGCACCGTGATGTCTATTTTTGGTGCGGGTGCCTTAGATGCCATGCTTGCGCTAAAGTTTGAACTTGAGATGACGCTTGCGCTGTCACATCTGGGTGGTTTTGACATTTCTGATCCTCGCGAACGCAAACTTGCATTCCTGCTTGCTTGTGCTTCGCTTGAGGAAGCTTATGACAGCGAACACGAAATGAGCCTGCTTGGCATTATGGATTTGGCCATGGGCGAGTATTCGACACGCGAGCTGAGCAAAACGATGATCAAGACGCTAGCCAGAGTGATTATGCTTGTGGCGGCCAAACGCTGGACGCGTTTCTTCCCGGTTGTGGGTATTGCGATTGGCGCATCAGTCAACAAGGTTTTGAGTACCCACATGGGTCATGAATGCTGGCGCGCCATCCGCCACCGCCGTGATCTGCAAGCCAAGCCCGCAGCAGAAGCATGAGATATATCCCCAATGAAAGCGCGGCGTATTGCCTTTGGCAATAGCCGCGCCGGCATGGCGTATGCCGGCCATCAGCCGGCATAGCCTGCCGTCAGGACATCCCCCGTCCCTGCGTAAATCTGCCCCCGGCCGAGTTATCAGCCCGCCTGTTATTGAGCAGATGTTTTGCGTAACCCATAATGGGCAAAAAATCGTCGGGACTTATTTTTTTGCCTGTCAAGGCATGGAAAATTTGTATTCGATATTGAGCATACCATCAAAAAAGTTTAATGATGGTAGAAGCGAATTTTTGCGCCCAAACAATGACTCATTTTATGCTATGGAGTTTAAATATGTCTCGCAATAAGCCTATTTTCGCCGCCATTCTTCTGCTTTCCTCTTTTGCCCTTGCTTCCGGCTGTGCCTCGCCTCCGCCTTTTTCTCAGAATTACACCTCATGTGGGGAAGGTTTTTGTACGGACACTGAGCAATGCTGCAACGATGAATGCGTTCCTTATGATTCGGATGCCCATTGCGGCAAGTGCGACAATCCGTGCAATGACATTTACAGTTGCGTGATGATTGCTGAAAATGATTATCAGTGCATGGGGTGCAACGGCCAGGCATGTTCCGAGACATGCTGTCCGGGTCTGACACCTGCTCAGGATGTTTGTGTCGTGTTAAACACAAGTCCGAATCATTGCGGCGCATGCGGCAACGCTTGTGGCGAGAATCAAGAATGTTCTCAAGGCCAATGTATATGCAGAGGCGGCATGGAATTGTGCGGTGGGAAATGCGTTGCGACGACGACACTTCAAAACTGCGGTAAATGTGGCGAAACCTGTCCCAATACAGCGGATCCCAGTCTGAATCTTGCTTCGAGCAAATGCGGTCATGGCACAGACAGCTATTATTGCAAAATCGAATGCAAGGAAGGCTATGAGGATGCCAATGGGAATATCAAAGACGGCTGCGAAAAAGCCCTAACGGCCAGCACGATATGCGGCGACGGCAAAGCAGAAGGTGATGAACTTTGTGATGGAAGTGATTTCAAGGGTTTGAGCTGTCTTACAAGCGGTTATACAGGCGGTACATTGACATGCAGCAGGGATTGCGCTCATATTGATGATTCGGCATGCATTTCCGAACCCATTCCGACATGTGGCAATGGCAATTTGGACACTGGCGAGCTTTGTGACGGGACCTATTTCCATGGGAGTTCGGAATGTTATCAGTATAGTTTGGAAACGCCTGGGTCGGTGCAATATGCCACGGGTAATTTGAGCTGCAATGAAAACTGCACATTGAATTTTGATGACTGCGAAGTGGCGCAATGCGCAGACGGCGAAAAGAAATGTGTCGGCGACACTCTGATGACATGTGAATCGCTGCTTTGGCCGCTGACTGGCGGCGAGAAATGCAGTGGGCAAACCCCCAAATGCGACAATGCGAGCAAGGCGTGTGTAGGCTGTCTTGCCGATTCGGATTGTTCCACGAACCATTGTGATTTAAGCACCAAAAAGTGTGTTGAATGTCTTATCGATGATCATTGTGCATCCGGCAAAACATGTGAATTAAGCAGCAATACATGTAAAGGATCGGCGACATTGGATTGGACTGAAGTGGTCACAGCATCGGGGACATTTGACGAGGAGCATTCGGAATTGGTGGGCTCCTTTTCCACAAAAGGCGTTATGGACGGCGGCGACAATGCCGGCGCATACAATATTGGTCCCTGGCCGAAATCGACAGAAGTTCAATTTGAGAAATATTTGAAGATTACGTACGACAAGAGTTTGTATCAGGGCAAGAGCCAGATCAAGGTACAATTCAAATATAACATTAATAAGAACACAGGACCTGCCACGTTTGCCATTGCCCTTTATGACGGCGAAACTCAGATAGGTATGAAATCTTTTGACACAGCTTTAACGGCCCAAACAGCTGAATACATTCAAAGCATGGACGGCAGCCTGAGCGATCCGCATTTGCGTA
>JAGBXG010000240.1 GCA_017629415.1 Pseudomonadota bacterium
AAAAAAACTCGCTTTTTTTTTTGTACTTCATTCGCTTCTCAAACACATGTTTAACATGTCTGCAACATCGAATGAATACATAGCTCAAGTCTGAACATCCCCATACAAGAACTTTAAACACCAAAATACCATGTTCAGCACATAGATATGTCAACACCATTTATTTTCAGCAAACGTTGATATTTCCATAAAAAAAGCCGGCGTATCGGTTTACCGATAGCCGGCTCGCGCGGCGTATTCGGCAAACAGCCGAATAGACGCGCTCATTCCAAACCAATTCTTCATTCCGAATGAGCCGCAAAACCGCGATAAAATGAAAAAATCATGTTGGTGTCTTTCAATGCCTGTATTCGAGCTTTTTCGTTAAGAAACCTGGCATCCAGTGTCAAAATCGCTGGCGCACTAAACCGAACTGATGACACTTGCGGCTTAAGCTGATCAAGGGAGGAAGGATTTTCAGAAATATCGATATACAAGCCAGAAGGACGCGCTGAAACAACATCGCCATGCAATACAGAATAAGGCGCTTTTTCATCGAATAAGCATGCTTTAAAGCCAGTATCTGTCTGATAACGCGGCGACTCCCCTGCTGCTGGCCCTGCAGACACAAATTTACAGGCTCCAAAGCTCTGCTTCAGATCAAGATTTGCGACTGAAGCATCCCATTCAAAGCGCACATAAATCGCAGGCACGGTATCTTGATCCGTCAAACAAGCCATTTCCAATTTTTTTCCGGGATAAGTCAGCGGGCATTCTATCGCTGATCCAACAGGAAGCTTGACAGGCAAACATTTGCCCGAGCCAGTCAATACACTGAGCATTTTAGAACAATCCACACGCGCGACATCGATATAATCGTAAGTTTGTGTGATATCGAGCTGTTCCCAGGCATAATCATTAGGTCTTAACGCTTTGGACTCAAGCGGCGGAGCAGGCGGAATGATAAGATCGCAAGCAGATTGCGTTAATATCATCGCAAAAAGCAGCATCCTGATGAATAAAGTCAATCTCATGATTTTAATTGTGAGAAAGCTGTCGGTAATGCGTGTGCCATGTATATGCGAGCATTTTGACACCGCAGAAGTACATCATGTGCAGAGGCGGAAATCACACCTGCTTCACCGGCTCGGAGATAATAAGTCTGTCCGGCAATCGTCAGCGAAATTTGTCCTTGCATTAACAAAATGCAAACGAGCTCATGCGGAAGAATTTCCAAATATTCACCGGTACCAGAAATTACCCGCGAACTTAGAAAAGGCGATGCATTAAAATTTACAATTCTGAAGGATGAAGTTTCCGTGATAATTTCTGGCTTAATACGACACTGGTTTTCGAGCTGTTTTCCACTCGGACAATGCATATCCATATACTTCAGTGCTTCATCGACATGAAGCTGACGTGGTGTACCAGATGAAGACAGATTACCATGAATATCATAGCACCTGTTCCAATCGTAAAGCCGCAAAGAAAGCGCGCGCTTACCAGGCTGAAGAACTTGAGGTTCTAGCGCACAAACCCCCGCACCAAGTGCGTGAATCGTTCCAGGTGGAATGGCATAAGTTTCACCAACACGTACAGGAACAAAATGCAAATAAGGACGCAAATTTTGTCCGCTTTTTACTGCGTTGGCAAACATTTCTCTGGTCACCCCTTTTTCAAGGCCAAGATAAATGCCAGCTCCGCGTTTGCGTCCCAAAATCAACCATGACTCCCATTTGCCGCTTTCATCTGAAGGCAATTCAGGCGCATGAATAGGAGGATGAAGCTGTACTGACAAATCATCAGCTGCATCCAAATATTTGATCAACAGCGGTGATGAAGTCTTCCACAATTTCCGATGTGCATCGCTCAACCATAGCTCAGCGTTATGCCCCACACTCAGAAACTCGCTGAAAGTTCCGTCAAAAACACCATCACAACGACTGGGTAATTCAGATGAAGTTGAAAACTCCCAAGATTCACCGATATACGGCGGTAAATTAAGTCCTAAACCAGATTTAATGGTTTTGACAATTCGACTACCGGCCCATGGCGTGCGGACATGAGCAGTAAAATTGTCCGGTTTGAATTTTACAAACTGAACACTCACGCTTACTGTCTCCTTCCAGATTCAACTTTAGCACGATGCTTTGCTGCCTCTGCAGCAAGCCTGTGATATCGATATTTCCGAAGGAACTGATCGAATTGCTCGTAAGCTTCAGCCTCATCACCTAATTTTTCAGCTGCAATAGCACGGTAATATCGTGCCTGTGCATCCATATCAGCGCTCAAATCTGCCGAATTAATATATGAAAAATAACGTCTGGCACCTTCAAAATCGCCAAGCTCAAAAAGCGACATCGCTAAATAATAGTTGAGACGAGGTGAATAGGCCGTATTTTCCTTATGAGATAAACTTTTAAAGAAAGCATCTCTGGCTTGTTCAAAATTCGATGCATTAAACAGCATCACACCATCGTGATACGCATTTTCTGCCAGTTTCCACTGAATTTCATCAATACGTTGTTCAAGAAGCGCAATCTCAGCGGGATGTGTCAGCTGATCACGAACCTCGACAAATTTTTCAATCGATTCTTCATACAATCCCTGCTCGATGCGTTGATAAACCTCAAAAGCAGCCGCAGAACCACGTTTTTCTCTATCAAATTCATCCTCAAGAATCTTCCGGGCATTGACAGCATTTAGGTATGCTTCATTTTTAAACTTCACGTCTTGATTCTTTACCTTTGAATTCAAGCTGCTGCCAACCCACACACCAATCACGGTAAGCACTGCAAGCACAGAAAAAGCAATAATAAGATTCAACGTATAACGGCGTTCGTTCTGAATATTCGTATTCTGAAGCTTTGCAAGCGTATCCAAACATTTCTGATTTGCTTC
>JAGBXG010000241.1 GCA_017629415.1 Pseudomonadota bacterium
CAAACCCCGCCAAGGGGCTGAGCCCCTTGGAACCTGCAATGGATTTGACATTTTTATGAATTAGCCGGGTACTGATAACTATCGTTTTTTGGAAAAATGGGGACCCGCTCCCCCATTTTTCTTCCCCGCGACATACCACTTCGTAAGTCTTTTGTGACTTTGCGTACGCCGTGGGGCATCCCCCCCCCGGCATCTCTCCTGAAAAAAGAGGAATTGGTTAAAAAAAAAAGGCCTCAGAAATCATCCGAGGCCTATTTATTCCGCAATCCTAAGATTAGAAAATCGAGAGGAAGGAGATGAGGAGTGCGTAGATCGCGAGGGATTCGATGAGTGCGAAAGCAATGATCATCGGGGTGAAGATTTTGCTGTAAGCGGCGGGATTGCGAGCAATACCTTCGAGTGCGCCGGCAGCAGCACGACCCTGACCGATACCGCAACCGCAAGCGGCGATACCGATGGAAAGACCGGCAGCGAGGTAGCGCAAGGGATCGATGGGAGCTTCGGCGACAGCTTCAGCGGCGGCAGGAGCCTGAGCGAAAGCGACAGAGCCGAGGCAGAGCAACATAACCATAGCGTTTGTGGCGGTAAGGGCGATTTTTTTGGTAATTGACATGATAGAACTCCAACGGAAGTGGTCTCAAGCGACCGAAAGAACTGTCAAATAAATGACTGAAATAAAAACTTGATAGGAAGGATTTGTGCCCTGTTTGAAGCGCAAACAAGTGGCATTTATCAGTGATCCGAGACAGCCATCGAGATGTAGACGACGGTAAGGATGCAGAAAACAGCAGTTTGAAGCACGACGACGAGAACGCCGAGGCACATCATGACAGCGGGGATACCGGCAGCGACTAATGTCATCAGAACTGCGACGATTGCGTGATCGCCGTACATATTGCCCATTAAACGGACAGACAGCGTGATAGGACGTACGAGTTGTCCGATGACTTCAATAGGGAACATCAAAGGCGCGAGCCATTTGACGGGGCCGGCGAATTCGGCCAAATATTTTTTGAGTCCTTTTTCGCGGATGCCAGCGATATTTGAGACGAAGAAAACGATCAATGCCATACCGACATTGGTGTTCAGATTGTCTGTTGCCGGCGCGAGTCCAGGGATGAGTGCGCAGGCATTATTAAAAAAGATGAAAACAGCGAGTGCCAGGACAAGAGGGAGATATTTGCGCGCTTTCTTTTCGTCATGCAACTGTTCGAGCAACAGATTATGGAGCATTTCGATAAGCATTTCGAAGAAAGTACGCGGCGTAAGTTTTGCGTCGGGTGTCGGTTTAAATTTGCCCCAGCTTTTTGCAATCAAGATAACCACGACAAACATGGACAAAAGCGTCAATGCGACGTGGATGAATGATACCGGCTGTCCATTAAGCCAGGTGATACCGAGATAGCCGAATTCCTGCCACCAATCATGAATCCCTGGAATGAGATCCATCAGGCTGTGGATTTCATGCCCCTCGGCCAGTGCAACATTTAACATTGTTATTCAACCTCTGACTTTGCCGATTGGCTGTCATTTTCGACAGCATCCGCCGGCTCGGATTTGACGAATAGAGACACTATCAAAAGCGCCAAATAATTAACGGAAAGCCCCAATATGGCGGCTAAAATATCAGCCTTGAATACTAAAACGCAGAAAACAACAAATCCACTTAACGCCAGCAGCTTAATAAATGACGCTATATGAATCTTATTTGCCGCTCCAGTTGCAAGTTCTTCCTTGTCCTTGTCTGTTTCAGCCTTTTCGATTTGGGTCTTTATCCGACCCATTAATCTGCCTACCCATACCACATACACACACAAAAGTGCGACAGAAAATCCACCCATTAATGCAGTTTGCCCCCCAAACTCTGCATTTTTGAGGATTCCGGCCCCCATGGAAAGCCCAAACAACAAACAAAAGGCAACGATCGCTTGAACGCGAAACATTTTGGGGATTTCAGACCAAATTTTTTTCAGCATATCATTCACCAGTTTTTTTCACGGGTTTAGCATGAGATTTGGGCTCTGATGTGTGCTCTTCGGCATTGAGCTGTAGCATAGCCTTTTCCTTAACCTGATGTTCTTTGTCAGCCCCCTCTGATTCTGCAAGTTTAGCCGCCGCCTTGATAGTTTTTACCAACTCCATGAGTGCGGATGCCACACCGCAAACGATCCAGAACACGGTCATGACAGGTTTTATGCCAAGCCAGTCATCTAAAAAACTGCCGATCAAGTACCCCACCCCGACGGCCAAGATTAAAAAGAGTCCGAAATTGCCGACATTTGCCGCCAAGTTTCTGCTTTCGGCAAGCAATTGACGCGTTTTTTCTTTTTCTTCTTCAGTTTGTGGCGCTTCAGGCTTTGCCGCCCCAAAATCATCTTCGTCATCGTCCCATCCGGGGGGCGCAATGTACTCCTTTTCATGATTTTCGGTCAAAGTTCCGATTTCTTCAGGCAAATTGAATGATTTGGATCGATTTTGCCGCATGCGTGCAAAAGAATCTGCAGCTTCCATCTGATTTCCGTCTTCTGAATTTTCTTTTTCGCACGTCTCCGTGTTGATGGTGTTTTTCAGTTCGTCTTTCATGGTTTTACCGGATTGTCATTTTTTGTGCGCATCTATGGGCTTTGCCCATACGCTGCGCCTGACCGGCCTTATGACGCTAAAGCATCATACAGGCCGGTTTTTTCTTTGCGGTTCTCTGGAATGTCATCCTTTTCGTCGTTTCTATCCCTCACTGCTGCCAGCTTGCCTGCTCTATCCATGCGTTGTTTTTTTGAGCTGTCATCAGGTCTATGCATGTTCTGAGAACTGATTTTTGATATCTGCTTCTGTAAACACCTCATGCGTGATTTGTCCGCGCATATTGGCACCAGTTTCAAAAGCTCTAAAAATCTGCAGATAATTTTGTGAGTATCCGGACCAAAGTTTTGTATTTCCTTTTAGGTTTTCTTCTGCATTTTCCCAGAGGACTTCGCAATGCTGTCCGACGGCCTGCATCAGGCGTTGTTTTTGAATGTTTTGAATGCGTTCCTGTGCCTGATTCCAGCGCATACGTTTGATTTCAGGGGATACCGGATTGGGCAATGAAGCGGCAAGGGTCCCCGGGCGTGCTGAAAAGCGGAACAAGTGTACGTCATCAAACTGCGCTTCATCGATAAATTGCATTGTTTCTTGCCACATTTCGTCTGTTTCGCCGGGAAATCCGACAATCAGATCGGTTGAAATGCGGACGTTAGGGATATTTTGCCGTATGGCTTCTAATTTTTGCAAATATCCCTCGATGGGTGTTCTCCGTTTCATGGCGGTCAGTACGGCATCGCTGCCACTTTGGACCGGGATATGAAAATGCGGGCATAAACGTTTATCTTGCCACAGCTGCCAAAGTTCCGGGCGAACATGCCAAGGTTCGATAGAACTCAGTCTGAGGCGCTGGACATCCGTTTTTTCGAGGATATGTGAGATAAGCCAGGGCAATCTGTTCTGGTTTTCGTGCCATGCTCCCAGCTGGACCCCTGTCAACACGATTTCGCGTTCACCCAAGGTCAGGCATTTTTGGATTTCGGCGATAATTTGCTCGGCGGATTCACTGCGTTCCGGCCCACGCGCCAGACGAACGGAACAGTAAGTACATTGATTATTGCAGCCATCCTGAATTTTAATAAAACTTCGCATGCGCAATTTATAGGAGGCAGCGGCTTGTATGCGTTCGGCATCCGTCACTTGCGCATGTGCCGAACATTCGTCGATGGCATTTAAAATGATTTGCGCGGCTTGCGGACGATCTTTCCGTAAGATTCGGATCACACGCGTTTCGGATTCATGTGTCAGGTCTTCATCAGAAACAGGTGTTTCGCCTGCGGCCATCAGATCGATGGCACAACCCATCAATACAAGCAGTTGGGGAGCATTGGCGGCCATCCGACGCGCATAATTCCGGGATTTGCGCATGGCTTCTGAAGTGACACCACATGTATTGAGCAAGATGACGTCCGGAGCATCTTCTAAAGTTGTCATGCAGTGTCCGGCTTCGATGAGTGCACGAGCAATCTGTTCGTTTTCGGCTTCATTGAGCCGACATCCAAGATAGTGAAAGGCGATTTTCATCGTGATGCCTGTTTAGCTTTATATGTGAAGAGATGAGACAATGCGTATGCATAGTTCTTTTGGGGCTCCGCCCCAAAACTCGCCAAGGGGCTGAGCCCCTTGGTACCCACCATGGGGACTTACGTTAAGGGCGAAATGGGAACCTGTATCCCATTCCGCATCCCTGCTGCTTGCCATTTCGTGAGTGATTTGCGACGTTGCGTCATTAAGAGGTGAACGTACAAAAAAAGCGCCAAATTTGGCGCTTTTTTTATCATCTCAATTCATTCATCTAAAAATTAGATATGGAACATCGGTGCTTGGAATTTCTACACGAAACGGGCACGACGGCGAGCTTCTTTGCGACGACGACGAGCAGCTTCTTTCTGCTTACGTTTACGGATGATGCTCGGTTTTTCATAGTGACGACGGCGTTTCAATACTTTCATAACGCCTTCGCGAGCCATGTGACGCTTGAGCTGAGTGAAGGCACGGCCGAGGTTTGAACCTTCGACAGCAACTTGAAGGGGCCCTAATTCACGAGATTTGCTTTCCAAAACCTTTCTCCTTATGTTTTTGAGTGAATGCCCATTAACCAATGGTGAAATACTGCAAATGGGCTGATCTGCAATAAGCCACCTGCGGGCGGCGGCGCGTTTAACAGCATTGGTTCAAAAAGTCAAGTACGGAGATTAGACACAAGCGTTTTGTATGGCTCCAAGTATTCCCTTCCACTTTATTGCATCACATCACGTGATCAGTGCTTTGCGACTTTACGTATGCTTTATTTTATATTGGAATGAGTCTTGAGGATGCGATTTGGGGCGTTGCGGGGTGAAACCCCGCATGGGGGGGTAGCCGCGTATTTGCCGATTTTCGGCAAATAGCGGCGCAGGGGGGTATCCCCCCATTTTCCTATTCTAAGGATTATTTTCTGTTTAAGACACCGATGAGCACGCTGGCAATGACGATGATGGCGCACCCCATGAGGGCGATGAATCCAGGGTTTTCGCCCCAGAGAACAAAAGCAATGACCAGGCTTGAGAATGTGGACATATAGATGAATGGCGCCACAATGGTTGCCGAGGCAAACCGATAAGCATGTGTCATGAAAAGCTGGCCGCCAAAAGCCGTCAATTCGGTGAGGAGCAGCAGTCCCAGGGTTGGCCAATCCGGCATAACCCAAGGTTCCCAAACAGATGTGATAACTGAAAGCAAAGCCGTCATGCCCAGCAGCCACATCACGATGGTTTGGGAGGAATCTGTTTTTTGCAATATGCGAACGCAGACATAAGCCAGTGCAGACAGAATGCCGGATCCCAAAGCAACAAGAGCCACAGCGTTGATGCCTGCGACGCCGGGCTGCACGATCAAGAGAATGCCGGCAAATGCAAGCAGCACGAGCAGATAATTCCACCATTTAAAACGTTCTTTAAGGATAATGGCGGCAAAGATACAGACAAAGATGGGAGAGGTCTGATTCAATCCGTTGGCTAATCCCAATTCGATGCGCGGGATGGCCCAGATATATGCAAGTGCGGCAATGCCGCCCAAGATTGCGCGCAAAAAGAGCAATGGCTTGCGGTGACCAAGCGGTGTTTTTTTAACGCCTGTCAGCGACAAGCCCAGAAGGATGGCAAACCCGACAAAAGTACGAAAAAAAGCGCATTCAAAAGTTGGGACATGTGCGCTTGCGGTTTTAAGCAAAGCCGAGCTGATACCGAACAAAAGCCCGGCAGTACACATGAGTAAGATGGCTTTGGGCGGGTTGTGCGGAATTTGAGAAACAGAAGATGCATTTAAATCTTCTTTTCTCAAATTTTCTGATGTCTGAAGTTTATTTGCACCTTGAGATGCCGAAGCCCTCATGACAAGCGGCCATTATTTGCAGGATTTGCAAGATTTTTTGCTGTTGCAGGAGCCGCCGCAACAACTGCCGCATTGTGCGGCGACATCGGGATCAAAATGGTTCTGAATAAATTCTGCGCCGAGGATATTACGCGCCAATTCGGGTTCTACTTCGATGACGGTTTTAAGCCAATGCTGCGTAATTTTGGCCTGATCATCGCGTTCTGCCAATGCTTTAACGAGTTTCGTAGCGACTTCGCGATCATAAGCATCCCAGAATGATTTGATACATTGATTGTAAACGGTCGGAACATCCGCAGTTTTATCATTATCGATGGCATCGATGATATGCTGCGGATCGTCGTCTTCTTTGGTCAATTTTATGGCTTTTGAGAGTTCATTGCCACGAAGCATTGAAATGATGAACCCGATGACGACAATGACTGCAATCGCTATGATGATATAAGTTTTATCAAATTCCATGATTTTTAAATGTTATTGTGTGATGGATGAGTGATGATAAGAACAGGATAAGAACACATCTTGCGTTCGACCATAAATCAGAATTTATACACGTTGGGAATAAAGGCAAGCTTCTTGAGCAAAAAGCCGTCCCCGTGGATCGTGAACTGCCGGGCGATAAGGTGTTATGGCACATAGATAAATCCAAAAACGTTGCTTTTTTCGATGGCAAGGCTTTGGTTGGCTTGAATAAATGTCATTTGGTATGCCGCCCAAGGCTGATACTGATTCTGAATCTGGAGTAATTCTCCTGAGTGAACAGGTTGACGTGTATAAAGTTCTGCCATTTCGACATTTTCTTGGCGTTCGTTGGATAATCCTGTCAAAAATCCAAGCCGTTCTCGGAGCAGGCCATCTGAGGTTCGGTAATACAGCGATTTAAGCCAAGGCGCATGAGGCAGAGCCCTGAGTTTTTGGAGTGCCCAAAGGGCATTGTATGCCAGGCGTGTATCTTCGTGTGTCAGTAAATGCTGAAGTGTTTCAATGAGAGATGTCCTTTCCAGTTGCGCGGCAGCGACAACGGCTTGAAGTGCAGCCATGATATCGTCATGCTGTATGGTTTTGAGTATCATTTCATCCAAATTTTCTTTATCTTTTATCCATTCAGGATGATTGGCCAAGATTTGCCAGGCTTGAGCTTTTACAGCGGCATCTGAGTCGTTCAGGGCATACCAAACGAGATCATCGGCATGTTTTTGCGCGGGTTTAAGGATTTGAAGCCATGTGCGTTTCATATCTGGCCGCATTTTTTCAAACGCCTCAACGGCAGGCAAATCCAACGGTATTTCAAGAGCATCCAGCAAGCGTAATGCCGGTTCAGCATGCAGGCGTCGTGAATCTCCAAGTACGTGCAACGCATTTTGGACAAGCTTCTGCTTGTTGTCGACATCGATGTCTGCAGTTTTGTCATGTATGGCCAAGACAAGTCCCCAGCGTGCCAAATAAGTCCGCCCGATACCGTCAAAATCTGGGAATTCGAAGACAATAGGGATGAGCAAATTTGCTAATATTGGATTTTTTGCCATGATTTGCATGGCTGCTGCGGCAATTTGGGGATTTGACAGTCCCATTTGAGCCATGAATGACTTCTGAACATCTGGATCTTCGGCAAAGTGTCCAAGAATTTGCCATGCCAGAATCGCCGTATCGGTATTTTGGGAATACCGCAGTGATAAGGCCAGTGTTTTGGCATATTTTCCGGGATATTTGGCTAAAAGTTTTAGAAAAGCCTGGGTCAAGGCCGGATTTGTTGTGATATCCCGTTCCCATGTGAGCATGTTGTCATCTTTGGCCTGGATGACGGCATCGGCAAACTGTCGTGCACCTTCTCCATGCAATTTTTCCATGACCTCAAGGCGTGAAGCATTGGGCAATGTATGTGCCCAGGCCAAAATCCATCTGACGGCATCGGGCGAAGCCAGGTGAGCTTGAATCGAGGCGATCCATGCCAAATAGGGTTCTGGATTGTCCCAAAATAAAGCCTCTTGCTCATGCGTTAATGCAAATGCAGGGGGTAGATGTGGGGTCAAAATGGCCCATGTTCGGAACAGATTTTGCCGCGCCGGTTCTTCCGTTGTTTGCATCAGTTCATGGTAAATGGCTTGAAACAACACATCTGCTTCTTCTCTGTAGGCATCGGCAATACTTGTGACCAGAGGAGCATGTCTTGCCCAGGCAGCAAACTGTTTGGCAAGAGGTTTGCGCATATCTTTGGGCAAACTGCGCAGAATTTTACGCTGGATTTCATCCGGATTTTCAGGATCAATGGTTGCCAGCAATGCGTGATAATCTTCGGGGCGTTCCATTCGCGTCAATGCTTTGAGGGCATCCAACCGAATTTCGTTCATGGGATGGCGCCGAATCAGCTCCATCAACGGCGGTGCCAAACGCGGATTTCCGGTAGCCTGAGCTGCACGGCATGCCGCCTGAATCACAGTATGTTCTGGATGCCGCATCATATCTGAAAGCCAGGGTACACAGCTTTCATCGCAGATACGTCCCATTTTTTCCAAAGCTGCAATGATCGTTTCTGTATTTGGCGATGAGAGATCTGCAATGGCATTTGAGAGTGCAGACTCTTGAGCCTGTGCAGAGCCCGTATATCCGAGCATCGCTGTGAATGCCGCCCAAAATAGATAAATGGCACGTTTAGACATGGTTTTAATTTTGTATTTTATGGGGTTTGCCCACGATATATGCAAAGTTATTTTGGGGCTCTGCCCCAAACCCAGCCAAGGGGCTGAGCTTCTTGAAACCCATGATATTGCCTTACGCTTTTGTAAATCTGAAGGATACTGAACGCTAACATTTAGGACGAAATGATCCCCTTTATGCAATGTGGCAGCCCCCATGACATGGTGTTACCCAATAGGGGGTAGGCGCGTATTTGCGCAGCAAATAGCGCCGCAGGGGGCGTTTCCCCCTGCAAAAAAAAATTATGGCTTTGGCGGCTGTGTTTCAGTGTTATTGGCATTATCAGAATCACGCCAGACTTTCAGCAGAACAGAGGGCAGTTTGCTTTCATCAAAGCCGACGCCGGGCGGCAGGTTGGGCACATTGAAATCACCGCTTTCCAAAAGCCGTGCATGACTGTCTTTGGTTTCATCTTCGGCGCCATCAATGGTAACAAAGAGTTTGGAAGCGTCGATTTTAGCGAGCGATTCTTCATCGCCGACAAGTGTGAGGTCGATGGTGGGCGGAACAAATTCATGCTTTAAGGACAGGTTGAGAGGCACGATGGGCACGCCGAGTACGACGTTTTGACGCGATTTCGAAACGATATTGACGGTGACTTTGACTTGCTGAGAGTTTGCCTGAATGCCGGTGCGATTCAAAATAATCCAGCGATTCACGGTAAAAGTCGAAGCTTTTCCAGTGAGATCGATGGGTTCGATATAAAGCTGGCTTGTGTTGGAGATCAGAGAAGTCGGGCCTGAAATTTCAATCGATTCGGGAACAATACGGACTTCTCCCAGCTGATATCCCGGCAAAAGTTCGCCTGTGAAGGCATGATCTGTGGAGACGGCAACGATTCTGTGTTCAATCGATTCGAGGTTGAGGCCGATAAATTCGGGGGTAAATTTTTCGATATTGACGCCTTCGGGCAAGCTGAGCATTTCGGGCTGCAGTGTGACCTGGATATTGCCATTACGTGCCGGCGGTGTAAGTGTGATAACGCCGAGATCATCGCGGTTGATGTCTTTGATGAGTGAGGCACGTCCTCGGACGGAGACATTGACGTTTGTTTCTGTTTTGCCGTCCGTCGTGACAAAGCCATCCGGAAGTCGGATGGATACAGGAATTTGCTGGAACTCGATCGACAGATTGCGATCGCTCATAACCACAACAAAGAGAATCAGGCTGCAGACAAGGGCAATGAGTTTTTGCGGCATATTGGCCAGCACACGCTCTTTGAATGAATGCCCGTGATGCACATGAATCGGGTTATCCTGACTTGAACTCGTACGGTTAAGGGGAGATGAATTCATGAATGACCTCTCCAGGATTTAAATCTGCGGACGAGAACAGATGAACCGGCGATATTTCGCGAGGGATGGGATGTGACAAACATTTTATGGAGGTAGTCGCGGAGGGCTTCTTGTGAAAGCCGGCGTTTAAGCGTTTCATTATGTGCGACAGAAATGGCACCTGTTTCTTCTGAGACGACAATAATCACGGCATCGGTAGATTCACTCAAGCCGATGGCGGCGCGATGACGTGTTCCCAAAGCTTTATCGATTTTATCATTCGAGGTCAGCGGTAAGAAGCAGCCCGCACTGTTGATGCGTTGATCTTTAATGATGACGGCACCATCGTGTGTGGGATTGGCTTTGTAGGGAATGAACAGGGAAACGATAAGTTCTTTTGAAATGGTGGCATCAATTTTAATGCCTTCCACCATGTATTGATCGAGTGCAGCATCCATTTCAATGGCCATCAGCGCCCCGATTCTTCGTTCGCTCAAGAGCGTGGCAGCCTTAACGATTTCTTCGATTTGAGAAGTTCCCAGGCGATCTTCTGTGGTGGGTGTCGAAAGGGTGCCTGTTTTACCAAATTCGCTTAAGCCTCTGCGGATATCTTCCTGAAAAATAATGACCAAAATGACGATAAACGAAACGAGGAATTTATCGAGTATCCAGTGAAGGGTGCTGAGATCAAGAATACCTGGCTGTGAGATAAGGTAGAGCGCGACAAATATCAGCAAACCGTAAAGCACCTGCATCGCTTTGGTGCCTCGAATCAGCATGAGAATCTGGTAGCACAAATACCATACGATAAGGATATCGAGGACAGCCAGTGCGATATCTTTCGCTGTATAGCCATTAAAATAGCTGAAAAACTGATCCATCATAAGTCGCCATCTGCCTTGCGATAACGTTCAGCGCAGGTGAATGGACGCGGACAGCGGCCGCGCCGTGTTGAAAAGCCATCAGAGATACCATCGCAGTGGCAGTATCAAGCATGTGTAATGTTTGAGGTGTCGTACCGGAACATCCGGCAAGTTTTGCGATGCATCGTTTTCTGCTGTGTGCAATCAGCACCGGGCAGGACAAATGCGCCAATGCTGCCGGTGCTTCTGAAATCAGACGATAGTCATTAAACAGACCTTTGCCAAACCCGATTCCTGGATCTAGCACAATTTTACGCGGATCTATGCCACATTTTATCGCAAAATCTCTTCGTTTTCTGAGCTGATCTTCAATGCGTTTCATGCAGTCATCGAAAGGCAGTTCCCGAGCATCATGCGGAAACCAGGCCATCAGGATTATAGCCGCATTTGCATTGGCAACCGCACGATATATCCTGCCTTCGCGACTTTCTGAGATATCTTCGGTACCGCCAATATCATTGATGATATCGACAAAGTCATGATTCAGGGCCCATTCTATGGTCTCGGGATATCGCGAATCGAGCGACAACGGACATGGTAATACCGTACGTGCCCAAGAAAGCGGTGATTCCAGCCTGGCCATTTCTTCTTCAGGTGTAATGGGAATGGCACCAGGACGTGTGGATTCTGCGCCAATATCGATGATATCCGCCCCCTGACGTGAAATCTTTTGGGCATAGGAACAACTGGAAACATCTTCGGATTCTGCATCGGATGAAAAGGAATCGGGCGATACATTCCAAATGGCAATAATGTGTTTTTGATGCGGTTCAAACATCTTAACCCTTCAATATTCTTACGCAAAGGTTTTGGAACAAGATGAACGCTGGAAAGTTTTAAAGCAAAAAAAATCCCTCTCGTAGATGTGAGAGGGATTTTTTAAAAATGAGATTTATAGCTCAATGGGGGATAATCCTTTCGATTTTTCATCTTTAGATTTATCGTTTTTATCCTCGCTATCTTTATCCTTTTTATTGTCCGAGAATTTCTCAGCCAGTTTGGATTGGAAGGTGACTTTTGCCACGCGAGGCTTTGCGGCTGTTTCGCGTTCTTTCAGGGTAGTTCTTAAGACCTCAATGCCTTGAGCCAGCAGGACTTCGACATCTTCGACCTCCAATGTTTCGAATTCAATGAGGGCATCGGCGAGCAAATGAACTTTGTCGAGGTTTTCGGTGAGCAGACGGCGGCTCATTTCGTAGCCTTCGGTCAGATATTTCCGAATTTCCTCGTCAATAATTTGTGCTGTGCGTTCTGAATAGTTTTTAGAATGTGAAAGTTCGCGTCCCAAGAATGGCTGTTCGTCTTGATCTCCGAAGGCGATGGGGCCGAGAACATCGCTCATACCCCATTCCATAACCATGCGTTTGGCCAATTTAGTCGCCTGTTCGAGATCGTTGCCAGCACCTGTTGTGAGCTGATCAAATACGATTTCTTCCACGATTCTGCCGCCCATACAGATGGCGATGCGATTGATGGCATATTTTTTCGTAATGCAAAGTCTGTCTTCTGTCGGCACAGAATAAGTGACGCCCAAAGCACGCCCGCGCGGAACGATGGTAATCTTGGACAAAGGATCGACATCTTCTTTGCCCAAAAGCAATGTGACCAACGCATGACCGGCTTCGTGATAAGCCGTTGTTTTTTTCTCATGTTCGCTGATGACCATGCTTTTGCGTTCGCGCCCCATGGCGATCTTATCTCGCGCTTCGACAAAGTCTTTCATTTCGAGGCATTCGGCATCGCGGGCAGCAGCAATCAAAGCAGCTTCATTGGCGATATTTTCGAGTTCGGCCCCAGAAGCTCCCGGTGTCAGGCGTGCAATGGTATCCAATTCAACATCAGGCGAAAGCGGCTTATCTTTGGTATGAACTTCGAGAATGCTTTTGCGGCCTTTCACATCGGGATTGGGCACGACAACGCGGCGATCAAAACGACCTGGACGCAGCAAGGCAGGATCGAGAACATCGGGGCGGTTAGTTGCCGCCATCACGATAATGCCGTTATTGGCTTCAAAGCCGTCCATTTCAACGAGAAGTTGGTTTAACGTCTGTTCGCGTTCATCATGTCCGCCGCCCAAACCGGCACCACGGTAACGTCCAACCGCATCGATTTCGTCAATAAAGATGATACAACGACCGCTTTTTTTGGCCTGTTCAAACAAATCGCGGACACGGCTGGCACCGACACCGACAAACATTTCCACGAAGTCCGAACCTGAAATGCTGTAAAAGGGCACCCCCGCTTCACCGGCAACGCCTTTGGCCAGCAACGTTTTACCGGTACCCGGCGATCCCATCAGAAGCACACCTTTGGGAATACGGCCACCCAGACGCTGATATTTTTCAGGATTTTTAAGAAAATCAACGATTTCGACGAGATCTGCCTTCGCTTCGTCAATGCCGGCAATATCATCAAATGTTACTTTATGTTGATCCGGCGAAAGCATGCGCGCTTTTGAACGGCCAAAACTCATCGCTTTGCCGCCGCCCACCTGGGACTGCCGAAACATAAACACAATCACGCCAATCAGCAAAAGTGTCGGCAACATATAAATCAAAAGCAGCTGCCACCAAGACTCTTCTTCTGCCTCAATAAATTCGTAGCTGATTTGCTTTTCTTCCAGCAGATCCTGCATATCTGCATTCAGAACACCAACAGTTTTAAAGGTTGTATGCTCTGAAAAAGTTTGCTGGCCAGTCGCCGTAAACTTGCCGGAAATCTTGTCTCCTTTGACCTCAACAGACTCAATTTGACCATTCCGAACGGCGTTTGAAAATTCGCTATATTTCAGCTGCTGCTGACCTTCATGCCCACCGGATGTCTTCCAAAACAGCACGGTGAACAAACCCAACAACAACATGAATGTGATAATACGTGGCAAATTAAACTTCACTAGAATATTCCTATCACATTATCGGTGCAACCATTGCACCTGCAGGCGATAACGGCGCATAAAACGCATGTATTTCCATAAAAAAAGGCTTCAGAATCGGTTTATCCCGAAAAGAGCCAAAAAAACACATGCATTCTAATGATTTCAAACGCAACTGCACGAACAAAATGTAAAAATCGACATCAGAGCTGGCGTATTTGGGCACATATTGGCGCGCTATGATAACATCATACGCGCGCCTGCGCGTCCTATGCCAGCCTTGCGGCGGCATACGGCCGCGCTTTTTCCGGCATAAACTAAGGTTTTCCATGAAGATTTGAATCATGCCGGATTGGGGCGTTGCGGGGCGAAGCCACGCATCGGGGGTAGGCGCGTATTGGCACAGCCAATAGCGCCGTAGGGGGCTTGGCGATAGTGTAAAAAAAGTGGTACACTTTCGTGGCAAATTCGGTTTACATCCCATGTGATACTAATTAAATAAGGACTGTCAGAGGTGCTTATGAATTTTCTTCAAGGTACCTCATAAGGAGTATCGCATGGGACTACCGAAAATGCCACAAGAAATCATAAATCGCTTAAAGGACTCAATGAGGACTTCAACACCGATCAAAAGTTTGCTCACAGAGACCTTAAATTTAATCGCTGAAGCAGAATTTGAAGCACAAATCGGTGTAAAACCTTATG
>JAGBXG010000242.1 GCA_017629415.1 Pseudomonadota bacterium
AATATGCTGCGCGAATATGCCTGCGCCGATTTCCTCAATACCACCTATTACGGTGGCCAGTTCTCTGACTTTGATATCTGGAAAATGGGTACCATCAATGCTGCCAAAGCCTTGGGTTTGGATCCCGTCATCGGTGCACTTGCCTCCGGTAAAGTCGCGGATATCGCCATGTACGCTAAAACCGATGGCCGCAAAGCCCACCGTGCCGTCATCAGCGCTGAAAATAAAGACGTTTTGCTCGTCATGATCGACGGTAAACTTGTCGTCGGCGATGAATCCATCGGCAGCGTCATGACAGGAAACAACTGCGGTACAGAAAATGTCTGCGGTTCCACAAAGAAAATCTGTCCGAATGGCACATCCAAAACATTCGCCACATTAAAACAAAATGACAAATATGCATCCTATTTCTGCGGTGTACCTGCCGGCGAACCAACCTGTATTCCCCAGCGTACAAGAACTCAGGATACAGATGATCAGAAGACAACCAAGTATGATGGTAATCTCTCTGACAACTATTCCGATCCGAACGATATCGATGGCGACGGCATTCCCAATACACAAGATAACTGCCCGGGTATCTTCAACCCAATTCGTCCCCAGGATGGTACAAAAGCCAACCGTGCTCAGGGCGATGCCGACAGCGATGGCACAGGCGATGCCTGCGATAAGGCACCGTTAAATGCTGCGGTTCAATAATGAAAACCTAAACCTTTAAAGGTTTCATAAAAGGGGCTTAAACAGCCCCTTTTTTTGTGCCATTTAGCACACGATTCTCCTCAACCGGTTCCATGGCGTATGCAAAATCTCAAATCACTTGCAAAATGATGCGCTATAGGAAAGCAGAATGGGATACACGCTCCCAATTGCCCCTAAATGTCAGCAATCAGCACACATCAAACCTGCAAAAGACGTAAGTCCCAATTGTGGGTTCCAAGGGGCTCACCCCCTTGCACCTGAACTGCTCTACATATAATCGAATTGTGAAGTGTAAAAACACAGGCTCATCCCCTTGCACCTGAACTGCTCTACAAAAAAAACGGCGTTCCGAAGAACGCCGTTTATCATTATAAAGATTTGATTGAATTATTTCACTGCCCAACCGCGTGAAACACAAGCATTAGCAACACGTTCAATCGAAATCATGTAAGCCGCATCGCGCATGTAAACTTTCTTTTCAACGGCCATGGCATGAACTTTCTGGAATGCGGATGCCATCTTGGTATCAAGTTTTTCCAAAACTTCTGCTTTTTCCCAGAAATAGTTCATATTGCACTGAACTTGTTCAAAGTATGAACAAGTTACGCCACCAGCATTGCACAAGAAATCGGGAACAATATAAATCTCGCGAGCCTTGATAACTTCGTCGGCTTCAGGCGTTGTCGGACCATTGGCACCTTCGGCAATAATCTTCACCGATTTGGCAATGCGATTGACGTTATCGGCATTGATCTGATTTTCAAGGGCAGCAGGAATCAAAATATCGACTTCCTGATCGATCCAGGCATCACCCGGCAGAATTTCATAACCGAGTTCCTTGGCCTTATTCTTATCAATGGAACCAAATTTATCCGAAATGCCTTTAAGTTCAACAATATCCACACCGCTGGCGCGTTTATAAGCATACGAGCATTTGTCAACATTATCCCAGCAGGACACGCAAACCACTTTGCCGCCCAAATGGGTGTAACGTTCACAAGCATAATAGGCCACATTACCAAAGCCCTGAACCGATGCCGTTGTCTTGGCAATATCAATGCCGTTAGCTTTGCAGGCTTCATGCAGCGTACAAATCACGCCATATCCCGTGGCTTCGGTACGACCTAATGAACCACCGCTGCCAACAGGCTTGCCGGTAATAAATCCAGGATATTTGCCGTTATGAATCGTTTCATATTCATCGAGCATCCAAATCATGTGCTGGCCGTTTGTCATCATATCGGGAGCTGGAACGTCCTGAACTGGACCGACATTGCGAGACAGGGCACGAACCCATGCACGACAGAGGCGTTCTTGTTCGGTCATGGAAAGTTCACGAGGATCACAGGCAATACCACCTTTACCCCCGCCTAGAGGAATATCCACAACGGCGCATTTCCATGTCATCCATGTGGCAAGCGCTCGCACGGTATCAATCGTTTCACCTGGCGCAAAGCGAATACCGCCTTTGCAAGGACCACGGCCATCATTATGCTGTACACGGAAACCTTTGAACACGCGCATTGAACCATCATCCATACGAATCGGAAGACTAAAGGTGTATTCACGCATGGGTTCGCGTAAAAGCGCACGAATACTGTCGCTCAGATTGAGTTTTTCGGCGTTCGTGTCAAACTGATGCTGTGCCATTTCAAAAGGATTAAATGCCATGATTACCTCTCCATCATGAAAAAAGTTCGCTCAAAAACGAGCATTGATGGCGCTCTTCGCGTCACGGGATGAACTCTATACGTTTAACACTCGACACGATATCATGCAATCAACATTCGAATCATATTCACATTTTTATTTATCAAACGAATATTATCCACAAGTGGCACATACACGCAAAATTATCCACATGTAAACCAGTGTATGATAAACACATACCACATCAATGATTATTCGTCACAATCACTTCTTTACCCATACGTTTTGTGCCATCACGATTAATCGCCCTTCGTACTCTGATGGCTTCAATATGGAAACCCTCATACCATTCATAAATCAGCGGCACGTCATGATTACTCAACATCAAATGAACATATTTTTCATCTAAATGCCGGAATAAATCTGCCAAACGTCTGTGTTCATCGAAGGAAAAACCATTTTTCGTATAATCTGTAAAATTTGATGTTGCACTGACAGGAATATAGGGAGAATCAAAATATACAAAATCGCCTGCTTTCACATCGTGACAAGCCGCTTCAAAATCCCCATGACGAATTTCTACATCAGCGTCATTCAAATATTGCCCCATACGTCTCAAATTATGAGCATCTATAGAAGGCCCCTTTGTCTTATTATTATAAGGCACATTGAACAATCCTTTAGAATTGACACGATATAATCCATTAAAACAATGCTTATTGAGCCATATCATCAAAGCCGCACATTCTGGATCTAAAATATTATCTGAAATTTTTTGATTGTATTGTTTTCTTACAGACAAATAATATTCACGATTACAAACAACTGTATCTAATTTTTCCACTTCAGCAATCACATTTTCAGCATTTTGTTTCAATTGGATATATATATTTAACAACTGTGCATTCACATCATTCATGACAGCCCTTTGAGGCTGCAAAGCCAAGAGCATGGCACCGCCGCCAATAAAAGGCTCATAGTAAGTCCCCGAATATTCAGGCATTCTCGCGATAAGCTGAGGCAGCAGCTGTTTTTTGCCTCCTGCCCATTTGACAAAAGGTGTCAACTTTTCATTCATCTGACACATCCATCACTCTCCGATTGATGAGTGTTCAAAAACCTTTGCTCTCGAAAATACCCTGAACCATCAATGTTTCATGGGAGGGGGCAAGCCCGGGCCAAGCCCCTACGGCTTACGCAAAGTTTTTTGGGGCTCCGCCCCAAACCCCGCCAAGGGGCTGAGCCCCTTGGAACCCACAATGGATTAACGTTTTCGTAAGTTAGCCGGATACTGGTTACTAACGTTTAGGGGCAAAATGGGACCCTGTATCCCATTCCACTTTCCTGTCGCACACCACTTCGTAAGTGATTTGCGACTTTGCGTACACCGTGGGGCCAAGCTGAGCCCCTTTGGCAGGATTCCAAAGGAGCTCAGCTCCTTTGGTGGGGTCCGGGGCGAAGCCTCGGTGGGGTCCGGGGCAAAGCCCCGGGAAAAAGACCTTTACATCGACAATTTCTGAAATTTAGTGATTCGCGCGCCAAATTCGGGGGACAAATAGGGCTCCAGACGTTTCAGAAGGATTTGTTTTTGTTCCGTCTGACCGAGAATTTGGCAAATTTTTGCCAGTTCTAACCCTAAATCCATAAATGCCGTGATATGGTTTTGAGTCTCAAATCGAATCATATCTGCTTTGAGCTGCTCAAAAGCCTCGTTTTCGGCTTCATCGAGCGTCACCATGCCATGGTTATCCAGGCGTGTTTGTTCCACTTGGGCGCAAAGCATCATGGCCGCAGCCAATTTTGCAGAAACATCGTCGACATGCTCTACAAAGGTTTCGCAAGCATTGCGAGCATCTACCGCAGCCCGTGAAAACTGACAAAGCGATTCATAGATTTGGCTGCGCAGAGCCAAAGCGCGTGTGGCAAATGGGATCAGCTGTGTAAAAGCCGCTGTTTCGGCAATATGGCGCAGCGGTTCCAGTGAAGATTCATAATGACCGCGCCGAATTTCTAAAGCGGTCGAAGTGAGTGCCCCGGCAAGCCGAATCTGAACATCGACATGCGGCACTTTTTCACAAAGAATTTCAAAAGCCTCGCGAGCTTTTTCAAGTTCGGGGCTATCCTCTTGGCCTTCGGCCAACCATTGAAAACGCATTAAAGCAATGGCCAGCAACAAAGGCTCACGCGTAATCTCCTGTTCCAGGGAGGCCAGGGTTTGCAGGCATTCCGCCTGAGCATGCGGCAAATTCCAGCGCGCCTGTAATAACTCCAATTCAGCCATTTGAAGCTGCTCGGGTTGAGCTGTGGCCTGAGTGACAGCTTTTTTCAAATCGCGCACGACAGCTTCGAGCTTTTCTACCGCAGCTGCAGCATTGCCGGAACGCAAATCCAGGCGGCTGAAATGCATTTTTTGGAGCCAAAGTTCTTCAAAATCTTTGGAATGAGCATTTTGCGCAGCCTCAAGTGCATTGCAAGCCTCTTGTCCAGCGCCGACCATATCATAAAGTTCTGCCAGCTGACGTTGTCCCATTGCACGGAATTCCGCCGCCTCAGCTGCCGGCATACCGGCACCATCCAAGGCACCGACTGCACGGCTGATCGCCTCAATAGCTTCCATATAATGGCAAAGTTTGAGCTCAAGACCGCCCATATGCATCAATATTTCGAGAACTGCACGACCATCCTCGGCTTTCATCCCCAGATCAAGTGCAGTTTCCAAAAACTCGATGGCTTTATCCCAATTGCCCGCAAAAATCTCACTTTGCGCCAAAATACGCTGTCCTTGCACGGCTCGGCTCAAATCCCCAAGACGCTCGGATTCCGAAGCATAGCGCAAAGCAGCTGCATCGATCTCTGATTTGGCGGCGTTCATACCTTGCAAGGCGCGAACTTGCCAAACGATCGATGTCAAATACACAGACTCAGCATTCTTCAAATCACGTGCTGCTGTTTCAAGCTCTGCAGCTTCAGACAACGCCTGCGCAAACTTCTGAGCTTGTAATAACTGTTGGACAGCAGACACTCGCGAGCGAATATCCCCCGAAAGCGTTGGAGAAGATTTACGATTTTTGGACAAAGATTTTTTCATAATTTTTCCAAATAACAAAAAATGCGCCGCGTATTGGCTGCAAAGCCAATAGCAGGCGCAAAAGCGCGGCGTATCTCATAGCCGCGCCCACACAAATTATGGCAAAGTTATCTCGTAACGGTTCGAAATCGAAGAATCGGCACCTTTGACGCGCAAATAAACGGTCTGTGCTGCCTCCAGTTCAAGCGATTCCCTATCGGAAGCCGTATCGGCATGCGCAATTTCAAGCCCGGAAGCATCGTAGGCTGTCAATGAAAGATCGCCTTTGGCATGTTCAAAAACAAGGCTGACCGTGGCTGAATCAGCAAGCGAAAGTGTAAACCAATCCTCATCGGAGGGACAAATCTGGTGCGTTTGGGTAGTTCCTGACGTCAGAACCGTCGCAAGCAGGATATTGTCGTTCGGCTCGGCGCTATCGTTCTGGCAACCGGCAAGGATGGACACCGTCTGCTGCGTCACATTGTTGTTCGGCGCAATGTCTGCCGTCGTCGTCACTTGTGCGGAAATCGAAGCCTGCCCGGTCAAACCGGCCGGAATCGTCACTTTATGACGCACATGGGCTTTCTGCCCCGGCGCCAGCGGCGTTTCAGAAGTCAAGCTAAAGAGCGGCGTCTTACGGCCATTCTGCGTCAGTACGGCTTCGGCAGTATAAGACGCATCCAGCGTGCCTGCATTGGAAATATCGAAATCAAGCGTGGCCGGCATGCCGGATGTCAATGACTCTGGTGTAATCTTTAACCCCGAAACCGCCAAATCCGTGCCTTCGGTACCCGCCCAAAGCAAACGGTAAGGCTGAACAGGCGCATTCGGCACGTTCGTGAAGATACGCAACGTATGCGGACCATCCATCACAGCCGTATAATCTCCGCGGGCATGACAGAAGCCGGCATACATAGCCGCCTCTTTCCCGAAGTTGCGGGAA
>JAGBXG010000243.1 GCA_017629415.1 Pseudomonadota bacterium
ATCTCTTACCAAAAAGATGAACAAGGTATGACCAAACTTGCGGCGGATGATGCACTTGTCGCCATGCATACCCAAAAGGCATTGACGTGGCCGGCACCGCAGCCGTTTAAAGCAACACCGATGAGCTTTAACAACGATGTCAATCTCTCTGTCAATGTGACTGTACCTGGAGCCATTATCGCATTTGCTTCTGCAACCGATCAGCTTCCGGACGGTCTGAAATTGGAGAATGGTATTGCATCAGCACCGTTCAAAACGCAGCTTAAGCGTAATGAACAATGGTTCTCAGTCGTGGCCATCGCCGAAGGTTATGAAAATCGCATCGTTGTCTTCCAGCCAATTCAGGCCAACATAGAACTGAGAATTCCCATGTTGAAGCTCGGAGCCAATGAATTTACTGTGACATGGGCGCAGGCCTCTCAACCTGTCACCGTCGCGGAAGATCTCGATATCGAGCTGAAATCCATGCTTCAGACGCATCGCGAGACATTGACGCAGTGCGTGAAAGACATCGAAAATAAGACGTTTACCATGCAGGTCGATGCCAATCATGTCATGACGCTGGCGGCTACCGGTCACGAAAATGCTGACAAATGCCTGGCTCCTGTCATTCTGGATATCCAAGCCCAGCGTGCTGCCGGTGCATTGCCCGATCTCAAGCCAAACATGGCGGTTTCGGTCGTTGTGCCTTAATTTTGGACGCTAGAAATTTCATCAAAAACTCAAATTCCAACTTTTTGGATTTTCTTATACAAGGGGGCAGATGCCCCCTTCGGTGCTATTTGCAAAAGGGTTGAATCTTTCTCTAAAATGCGGCTGACATCTTTATAATAGCTGGCGTTTTGCAAATACGCACCTACCCCCTCTGCGGGGCTCTGCCCCGCAACGCCCCGCAGCCCCAAAGCTGCAGCACAAATATCATCTCATTTATTCTCACGGTAATCTCATGCCTGCCTCTAAACTCGTTGTTTGCTATTCCCTCGGAACAGGCGCAGGACTTGACCTGCAGCTCGCTGGACTTAGCCGGCAGATATGTGAAGATATTGCTGAAGTTCTTGCCTTGTGCGATGACTTCATCAGCATCCCTCAGATGCTTGTTGTTCGAGAAAATGCCGATATCGATTATGCCGTCGATAAAAATGCCTGTGCTTTTGCCGTTTTCTATTCTTTGCCTGAGACGAAATGGATCATTGATGCCACGCGAGCCATCAATGGCGATATTGCCCTCACCGGCCGAATTCTCGATGACGAAAGTGGTATTATTCTCAGCATTAATATGATCGATGTTGCGACACAAAATCTGTTGTTTTGCGGATATGAGACCTGCAACCGCGATCAAATTCAAAATGCTTTGGCAAACTTATGTGCCAAGCTGCTCAGCCGGTTTACCAAATTATCGGCAGAAGCATGGCTGCCAAGTGTCCGCGAGATGATTGGGACAGAAAGTTTTCATGCTTATGCCAATTGGATGGGCATGCGTGAAATCGAGAGAAGGGCACAACGCGAAGGTTTGCCGGCTCCGAAATCACGTATTGTAGAACATTTGACCTATGCTTTAAGTGCAGATCCCAACTATCATCGAGCTGCCCTTAAACTTTGTGACATCATGTCTCATCAGCTTGAGACCCATAATTATGACTTCATTTTGCGCAATTTGTTGCGCCTTGTGACCCATAATGAAGCCATCAGTCTCATTGTTGTTCAGAGCCTCGCGAGATTGAATCGACGGGCGGAAGCGGAACTTCACCTGAATACGATTATTGAAAAATATCCTAAAAATGGCCTGTTTTGGCTCATGCGTGGTTGCCTGCGTACCGATGAAAAGCAAGCTGCGCGCGATTTGGATGAAGCCAAATACCTTTTGGGAAATGATTTCCATGGATGTCGTTCTGCCGTTGATAATGCTTTTATCAGCGTCACAGGTGTCTGAAAAAGTTTGAATGATGCCGGTGCCGGGTGTTGTGTACGGCGTATGTAAAGTTCTTTTTTGGGGGGCTTTGGAATCCAAGATATGGGGCGTCTTTTGGAAGAAGAAACGGGGACTGGTTAATTGTATTTGGGGCAAAATGGGCCTTTGTATTCCCCGCGTTTTTGCAACTTACCGCTTTGTAAGTGATTTGTGACTTTGGGGAAACCGTTGGGCGTTGCGGGCGAATCCCGCCTTGGGGGTAGGCGCGTATTTGCGCAGCAAATAGCCCCGCAGGGGGCGTTGCCCCCATCAACAAACATTTTCCAAAGATGGCCAATTGTAGGGTTGTTTCGCGAAAAATC
>JAGBXG010000244.1 GCA_017629415.1 Pseudomonadota bacterium
AATAAATGTTCTTTAACAAGATCAATCAATGTTTTAACAACACCATCCATGTATGCTTCTTCCTTAAATCCATTCATAACCTCTTCTTCGTTATACTCTGTAAGAATCATACCTTTTACCTCCGGCAGGAAGCGGTCGGCGGCGGCGCGGGAAATGGCGTGTGTTGTCTGAGTGAAGTCAAAAACAAGGAGTTTGGTTTTGATGGTATTGATGAACGCATTCAGCCAGCAGGCGTGCACCGCCTTCCAAGGCTTCATCATCGACATGGAACAGGGTGTGATGCCAGGGATAGGCGATGGTTTCTTTGGGGTTTCGGCAGCCTAACCAGAAGAAGAAGCCGGGCACGAGCTGCATATAATCGGCGAAATCTTCAGTGGCCATACAGCTTTCTGAAGTGATCAGACAATCGGGGCCTAAAGCAGTAAGGGCAGCCTGTCGCGCACAGTGTTCAAGTTCAGTGCGATTCAAAACAGCGGGGACAGACTCAACGATTTCGAAATCCGCGCGGCATTCAAAAGTTTCGGCGGTTGCTTGAATGATGGTTTGAAGACGTTCCAGGGCACGTTTTCCGACTTCGGGATCATGCCAACGCATGGCACCGGTCATTTCGACGGTATTGACCACGAGATTTTGCGGTGTGCCGCCGTGTATGGAGCATATCGACAGCACAAGGGCTTTCATCGGATCGACATTTCTGCTGGCAACGGTGAGGACATTTTGGACCATGGACGCTGCACAAACGATGGGATCGATGCATTGATGCGGCATAGAACCGTGACCGCCTTTGCCATGAACCGTTATTTTAAAATTGATTTTGGCCGCCATGAGGCCGCCGGATTTGACGAGGACTTTGCCGGTTTCAATTTCGGGGCGGTTGTGCAGGCCAAAGATGGCTGAGATGTTGTATTTTTCAAAAATGCCTGTGCGAATGATTTCTCTGGCACCATTTGTGGTTTCTTCAGCCGGCTGAAAGATAAAAACGACGGAGCCTTTAAGGGATTCACGCAGTTGTGCCAGCTTCATGGCAGCCCCGATCAGGCACGTGGTATGGAAATCGTGTCCGCAGCCATGAGCCACCCCTTCGCGCTCACTCATACATGAACTTTCCCAGGCTTCAACCAAGGGAATGGCATCGATATCGGCGCGCAAGGCCACGCATGGACCCGGATGTGTACCTTCAAGCCGTGCAATGACGCCTGTTTTGAGGCCTGTTTCTAAAATTTCGATATGCGGTATATCCGATAAAACGGAACGAATATAAGCGGTCGTTTCAAATTCTTGCCACGATACTTCGGGGTGTCGGTGCAGATGAGCACGAATGGATTTCAGCATATTTTTATAATCCTTCTATGGCAGGCGGAATTCGAGTGGGTTTACGGCCGATTTCTTCGAGTGCTTCATTTTGCCAGCGATATAAGACCCATTCGCAATCCCCGTGTGCATCGAGAATGGGGGCTGCAAGTCTTGCTTCTGTCTTGAGCTGAGCCAAAATGGCCTGAGGAATGGCTTTTACAGCGGCTGTAATGATAACAACATCATAGGGAGCACGTCTTGCCCATCCTTGTAAACCATCTCCATTGCGAAGTTTGACGTTTGTGATTTGAAGGCCATCCATTCTCTGACGCGCAATTTCATAGAGATATTCGAGAACTTCAACGGTATTGACGGTGTCTACAAGGCGGCTGAGAATGGCGGCAAAATATCCGGTGCCGGTGCCGACTTCTAAAACGTTATCCGTTGGCTGCAAATCGAGTTCTGTGATCAAAAACGCGATATCTGACAATTTCAGCGTAGATTGTCCGCTGCCAATGGGCAAGGCTTTGTCGTCGAAGCTGCGGTGTCGGGTCACATCGGTGACAAAAAACATGCGCGCAATCGAATCAAAGGCATCGAGGGCATTCGGCGACAGTTTAGGATAAGTCGTGCGAAGCCATTCGAGCATTTCAGCTTTTTTGCCATAATAATCATAATGTTGTGCTGAGCCTGCAACGGGCACAACGATTTGTTTTTTTTCTTCGGCGCAGCCTGTCCCCCCCATCAAAACAGCAAGGAGCAAACAACGCCAACCATACTTTCTCATGCCTGTTCACCTTCATTCATGAATTTTCCTGTTAAGGAATGTCTGAACCACTGCTTTTTACGTATAAGGAATGTCTGAACCATTGCTTTTTACG
>JAGBXG010000245.1 GCA_017629415.1 Pseudomonadota bacterium
AGACAGACTTTTTCTCTTCGTCTGTTTCATGGTTCATAATGGCGAGCTCTTTTTTTAATTCATCAGTCGAAAGGGCTATACCGCATAAAGTTTCACTTGCTGTAACTTGAGCATTGGGCATAGCATCAAGCCGATTTCCGCAATACCCACAAAAACGCGAACTTTCGGGCAACTCATGATCACATTTTACACAGCGCATCATTATTCTCTCCACAGCCAATGCATCAGCGGATTTCTTCCAAAGTATTTGTTAAGCGCGATATGCGCAAAATGATTATTCATAACACGTTGATACAAAAATTTTAAGATTTTCTCTCAAGTCTATGTCGCAAAACCGTAATTCTGTCTCTTAAAAGTGCAGCTGTTTCAAACTCAAGCTGCTGTGCGGCTGCTTTCATCTCCTGAGTTAATTGTTCAATGCGCTGAGGAATATCGTTCAGTGTTGTTTCTTCATCTTGTTTTTTGGCTTCATCGGGTGCTTTATCTGGAATATGTTCCTCAAGATTTTGTATCTCTTTCATAATGGTTTGGGGCACAATGCCATGTTCCGCATTAAAAGCTTCCTGATGTGCGCGTCTTCGCCGTGTTTCGTCGACAGCTTCTCTCAGTGAATCTGTCAAAGTATCGGCGTAAAGGATGACACGGCCATTTGCATTTCTCGATGCACGTCCAATCGTTTGAATCAGTGAACGTCTTGATCGCAAAAATCCTTCCTTATCTGCATCCAGAATACAAACGAGTTGAACTTCGGGTAAATCGAGACCTTCGCGCAGGAGGTTAATACCGACTAAAACATCAAACTGCCCAAGTCTTAAATCGCGTAGCAATGCAGCACGTTCGAGCGTATCGATATCCGAGTGAAGATAACGGGCACGGACGCCGGTTTCATTCAGATATTCGGTCAAATCTTCTGCCATGCGTTTGGTCAAAGTCGTGACGAGTACACGTGCGCCGGCATCGACAATGGGTTTGATTTCATTGATGGCATCATCCACTTGACCTACTGCAGGTCTGATGTCGAGCAAAGGATCGAGCAAACCTGTCGGGCGGATAATTTGTTCAACGATTTCTCCTTCTGAATCCTCAATTTCTTTGTCTCCCGGTGTCGCAGAGACATAGATAACTTGAGCAATTAATTTCTCAAATTCGGCATAGTTTAAGGGACGATTGTCAAGCGCGGATGGCAATCTGAAACCATAATCTACAAGGACTTGTTTGCGCGAACGGTCACCGCGATACATGCCGCCAATCTGTGGTACGCTGACATGGCTTTCATCGATAACAAGTAAAAAATCTTCGGGAAAATAATTGATCAGACATGGCGGCGCTTCTCCGGGTGCACGTCCTGTCAGATGTCTGGAATAATTCTCAATGCCCGAGCAATAACCAAGAGCTGCAATATTGGCAATATCTTCGTTTGTGCGTTCCTCTATCCGTTGGCATTCCACGAGTTTTTGTTCTCGCCGAAACTGTTCGATGACCTCGTTTAACTCTGCCTTGATACTCATCAAAGCTTTCTGTTTCATTTCATCGGTCACGACATAATGGCTGGCTGGAAACACAGACAGCTTATCGACTTCACAATAAATACTGCCGCGCAATGGATCAATTTCGTGAATGGATTCAATTTCATCTCCAAAAAACGAAACTCTAAAAGCTCTTTCACTTTCGTATGCAGGAAATACTTCCACGGTGTCGCCGCGTACGCGAAATGTTGCACGCTCTAGCTCGTATTGATTGCGTTCATATTGGATTCGCGTCAGTTTCTTTAAAAATTCATCGCGCGATATTTCTTCACCGACTTGAACGCTGGCTCGCATTGCCAAATAAGAGTCAGCCGTCCCAAGACCATAAATACATGAAACACTGGCCACAATAATGACATCATTTCGCGTCAGCAGGCTGTGCGTGGCAGCCAGTCTCATGCGTTCGATATCGTCATTGATTTTGGCATCTTTTTCAATGAACGTTCCCGATGCAGGAATATAGGCTTCCGGCTGATAATAGTCATAATAACTGACAAAATATTCCACAGCATTTTCAGGAAAAAGTG